>JBFEWU010000135.1:0-11555 GCA_041546215.1 Draconibacterium sp.
AAGCTTTTAACTTCAGAAAATCCCTTCTTTGACCACTCCGGGGCTAGTCTGTTTATCGCTATGGAAGATGGGAAGATTAAGGGACGTATTGCATTTATTGAGAATAATGAGCACAACAGGGTGCACGATCAGAACATCTGTTTCTTTGGTTTTTTTGATGTGGTGAACGATTTTAATGTTGCTTCGGTTCTTTTGAATAAAATAGTTTTGTTGGCTAATGAATTGAATTACGACTCAGTTGCCGGTCCAACCAACCTTACATCCAATGACAGTTGCGGGGTACTGGTCAAAGGTTTTCATTTGGACCCGATAATTGGGATGCCATATAATTTCAATTATTACGAAGACTTTTTGAAACAATATGGATTTAGCTCTGAAATGAACTTGCTTTCATACAGCTTATCTGCCAATGAAGTAATCAGCTCCTGCGAAAACCATTGCTTTAAAACTATAAATCAGCGACTTAAGACCAAATATATTACAATAAGAGAATCAGATTTTAGTCAGTTCAAAAGTGAAATGGCAAAACTTAGGATCATATACAATGAGTCAAATGCTGATAACTGGGGATTTGTGCCATTGACAGCATCAGAGTTTGGGATGATGTCCAGTAGCCTTAAACTATTCATACCACATGATTTAATACTCTTTGCTGTACGCGAAGATCGGATTATCGGGTTCGTAGTAGCCATACCCGATTTTAATTTCGTGTTTAAAAAGATAAGAAACGGCAAGCTGTTTCCTTTTGGATTTATTAAACTTTTTTTGTTCAGGAAAAAAATCAGTAAAGCACGAATTCTTATCCTTGGCGTGTTGAAGGGATACAGGGGGATGGGAGTAGATATGCTTCTCTACCGCAGAATTACAAAAAACCTTTTAAAAATGGGAATTGCTGAGGCTGAGGCTTGTTTTGTTTTAGAAAGCAATGCAGTGATGAAATCAATACTAAAGAAATTGGGAGGAGTTAAAATTAAGGAGTACTCCATTTTTTCGTTAAAGATCTCAGGAGGTACTTAGATATTTCCCAAGCTATTGGGCTGAGGCATGAACAACAATTCATTTTATTTGATAATCAGATCATTACAAAATAATAGATTAAATATCGTAACTTTAATAATAGATTTAGGAAACTGCCATTTCAAATACACGAATTATGGCACAAGAATATTTCGCCTATAGTATTTCCAATGAGCTGGATTTGTCCGGAAATTATCCAAATAATCTGGCGGAGCTTATTTTTGCAAGATTGGAAACCAGGGGTGAAAACTCAATGGTGCTTCTCAGTCATGATAATACCAGGTATGTTGAAGTCTCATTAAGTCAGTTCCGTCATATCATATTTTCGCTGTACAATGAATTCAACAAGAAGCATATCCGCCGGGGAGATACGGTATTGCTGGCCACTTTAACAGGGAACAATGAACTCTATATTGCACTGATGTTTGCTGCACTAACATCTTTTGGGGCCAGGGTTTTGTTACCAATGTTTTTAGAAACAACTGAATTGACAGAGTGGTTGAAGGAAAGCAAATGTCAGTTTTTATTGATCCCGGAGCAGGATATTTTTTCCTTACAGCATCATGACAAGGAAAAAAGTGTTGTAAAAAAAATCAGGAAAATAGCTAAGGAATTGGAACTTTCATGTTATGATATTTTCTCTGATTTTAGAATAAAGGAATTTTTATTCGCTACCCCACTCACCCTTCATTATGCACAGGAAGAATTATATCAGGAAATAGTCGGCGGAACATCCTTTCAAACCGAATCCTTATTGATAACCACTTCCGGATCTACGGGTAAATCAAAACTTGTGACTTATTGCCAAGGAGCCTACATCAGCAGCTGTATAAGCTGGCAGAAGGCCGGATTTTTCAGTGAAGATTTATTGGGAGGTCGATGTTTTACCCCAATGTTTGCTCATACCATGGGGATCCGCTCCTTTTTCAATGCCTTGTGGACAGGCCGGCCCGTGTGCATTATTAATTCCGAATGGTTTCTAGAAAAGCCTGAGACAGTGCGGTATTTGCTGCTTAAAATGCAACCTGAGCACATTACAGGCGGGCCATCGATCTACAACCTGTTTCTTGAATTAATGCGCTGTTTCCCTGAGTTGAAAAGTAAACTGTCACACTCCTTCAAAACCCTTATATCAAGTGGTGCCCCAATTGATCGTAAAACTATAGAAGAAATAGAAACATGTTTTGGATTAAAGATATTTAATGCTTTTGGCACTACAGAAACACAACAAATATTAAGCTCATTGTTGCACAGCAAAGGAGGTAAGCTTGAAAGGATGTCGCTTGGGGCGCCACTGCCGGGCGTTAAAATTGGATTAAAGCGCCTTCAGGGAGAGCAAGATCTTTATGAACTGTATGTAAACAGTGTTTTTGGAATGAAAAGAGGTCCAGGCACCAAAGATCAAAAAGTAGTACGTTCTGAATACTTCTGCACAGGCGACATTGTGCGCATAAAAGAAGATAAGCTGATTTTTTATGCAGGTCGTGAAAATAAGGATTTCATCAAAGATGGTTTTGGAGTTAAAATTCCGGTTGAACAGTTACACAATTATTATGAGACTCTGTGTGGTAAAACAGTCCATGTCGAATTTCTTCCGGTGAAAGGTTATCCCGGTCTTGCCGCTTTGATCTTTTTGAAGCTGGATGAATATCCAGGCGGTGTGATATGTAACGAAAAGCAGGTTCAGGAATATTCCGGATTAATTGCTGAAGTCAATAACAGATTATTAAAAACCGTTGAGCCATTTGAATACCGTCATCGCTCCATAATTCGGTTCACATTGATCAATTCTGATGTCCCGAGAACCATAAAAGGTAATATCTCGCTATATAAGCTTAGGAATTTATATGAAGAAGAGATAAATAACCTAATCGAGCCATTGGGCTGTCATCGATATGTTAAGAATGTGGAGACCATGGAAAGCCAGGATAACCTGTACACACATTACCACAATTCCTACTATGGGAAGATGATGTTGTCCGTTGCCATCGACTATTCGTATCATAAATCAAAAAAAGATTCCTTGTTTACGATGCATGGTATGAAAGAAATTGAGATTTTGGATTTTACCGGCGGATTTGGAGTTAATCTTTTGGGCCACAATAACGAAAGAATCAATCAGGCGGCTGTTGATTTTATTCAGAATAACGAAATCCCAATTTCAGACCAGGGGAGCATACAGCGATACTCCGGAATACTGGCAGAGAAACTGAACCTGATGATGGGCAGTCTTACGCACAAAGATTTTAACGTAGTCTTTGGTTCAACAGGTTCCGAAGCTGTTGAAGTGGCAATCCATCATGCTTTTTTAGAGTGGGAAAAAGCTTACGAACGAATGAGGAAAATGCAATTCAAAAGATATGGTTCCGTGGCCGGAAAGCTCGTTAAAAAAGTTTGGGAATCAAATATTGCAATACTTTCAGCATGCGCAGTCTACATGCTATGCCTCAAAGATTCCTTCCATGGCCATAGTACAGGAGCCAGGGCCCTTCTGGGGAATACACAAAAAAGAGAAAAATTCAAAAATATCCTTGGTGTAAAATCCATTTTCATTGATGATAATGATGAAGACTGGAAGAATAAAATAAACCTGGCCATTGAATCTGCGAAAATTAAGCTTCAAAAAGTCACATGGAAGAAGAATGAATACATGCCAGAGGAATTTGATTTTCCACTTCTGATAGGGGCTATTATTGAGCCAATAATTGGTGAAGGAGGAATTCGAAAAGTCAATCCGAAATTTTTACAACATCTGTCAAATTATGACTTCCCACTGATCATGGATGAAATCCAGTGTGGACTGGGACGAGCAGGTTCTTTGCTTGCCTCTAAGGGCATAAAAGCTGATTATTATCTTTTTGCCAAAGCCCTGGGCGGAAATGTGGAAAAGATTTCGGCAGTACTAATCGACAAAAACAGGTATGTAAATGATTTTCCGGATTTCTATAGCTCAACATTTGCTAATGGTGGCCTTGCTTCCAGAATTGCATTGGAAAGCTTGTCTATTATTGAAGAGGAAAACATTTTGGCACAAGCAAAAGAGAAAGGTGATACCATCCGGAAAAAACTGAATGCAGTAATGTCAAAATATCCGAATGTAATTCACGAAATAACGGGGATAGGTTTGATGCAGGGGATCAGATTCTGTGATTTCTCACGAAACAACAAATTTATTTTACGCTGCCTCTATAACGAAAAATATTTTGGTCTGCTTCTATCTGCCTGTATGCTCTTAAAACATCGCATCAGAATATTACCATCCATTTCATCTCCCAATGTCCTGCGCGTTGAACCTTCGGCTTATATCACTGACAATGAGATAAACAAACTGGTTTTTGCACTTGAAGACCTCTGTGAGAATCTGGAGAACAATAGAATGTATGATCTTCTCAGGCCATTAATGGACAATGATCCTTTTTCGGACAACAAAGGTAAAAAACCGGATATAGGACCAATATTTACAGGATTGGAGGAGCCTCTGCCTAATGCCAAAAAGGTTGGTATTATCGCGCATTTTGTATACCCGAATGACGAGCTGCGTGCCTTGGATAAAGACTTATGTGATGCTTCTGATACCGGACTGCGTATCCTTTCCAACAGGTTTCAGACACTGATGCAAGCGAAACCTTTCCTTTTGTTTTCAAAAAACATAATGTGCGGAAAGATACATTTAAGTTTTATCGCCCTTGCGATAGATTCTTCGGAGCTAGAGAAACGTATCCGGCGAAGGAAACAAGGAAAAATAATAGAAAAGATTCAAGATGCGGTATATCTAGCCAATAGACTGGGAATTAACACAGTAAGCCTTGGAGCGTATACTTCAATAATCTCGAACAATGGCTTGTCTCTTGTTGAACCTGAAGGCACGAGAATTATTACGGGGAATACGCTCACCGCAGCTTCCGGAATATGCAGATTGAAAAAAGAAATTGAAGCGAGATGGCAAGCCAACGAAAAGAGAGCCTTAGGGATTGTTGGTGCATCAGGAAATATTGGCTCCATTCTTACTCATTCATTCCTGAAATCAGAATTAAGTTTCGAGAAGATCTTCTTATTCGGAAGAAGCACAAAAAGGATTAGTGAAACCATTTTCAACATTGATAAAGAGATTAAGGAAAGCAAGGATCACAACATTACAATAACTGCTGATCTGAATCAACTCCAGAATTGTAATGTTATCATTGTTGCTACAAATACAAATGCCCCAATTATTTTTCCTCATCACATCCAAACAAATGAAGAAGTGATCATTTCTGATCTTTCGGTTCCTAAGGCTGTTTCAGGCGAAGTCAATGAAATGAATAATGTCGTGCCTGTAAACTTTGCCTCCTACATTAAATTAAGAGAAGAACCTGATTTTATTATCAGTTCCCACACACCCAAAGGAACCGTATTTTGTTGCGCAGCAGAAGCAATTTTGAATGGACTGGAGCAAATAAACAGCACGCTCAAAGGCAAAATAACAACGGATGGAGTTGAGGAGGTGACACAACTTGCGCAGAAATATTATTTCTTCGACGAGATGGCAGAAGCAGTAAACACCAAAAGAATATAAGCATGGAACATCTTTTCGATTTTGGTATAGCTCAGGAAGATGCTCTAACTGAATCCAGGGTTCTTAACCTGATGGAAAATGACCGCTTACTTTGTATTACCAGCGCCGGAGAAGTTCCTCTTAACCTGCTCGCAATGAAGGAATTAAGGATTACCTCTGTTGATATTTCAGAGAATCAGAACGCATTATTACGTCTAAAATTACATGCTGCACTGGTACTGGAACCTCCTGAGGCGGCAGGTTTTCTCGGTTATATGAAAATGAATGAGAAGCAGCGCCTCATACATTATCGTCGGATTTCAACTCAGCTTACAGATAAGGATCAGAACTTTTGGGATCAAAACTTAAAAGCGATCAGAAAAGGGTGCATAAATGTTGCGCGGTTTGAGTCTTATATCCGTAAATTCAATGGTTTTGCACGTAGTATAATTGGCAGAAAAAAATTGATGCATTTATTCGAAATAGATAACATTCAGGAACAGGAACGTTTTTTTGATAGCCGAATACATACACCATTGCTAAAGAATCTTTTCACACTTGTATTTCATCCCAGGCTGTATAAAAGCGGCGGGATTTCTTCTCAGGGATTTGTAAACAGTGGAGCGAACGATATAGCAGAATTTTTCTTTAACAGGTTTCGTAATTTTTGTTGTTCAACATTGGCCCGAAAGAATTACTTTCTTCAGTTTACCTTCTTCAACCGCATTCTTTTTAAAGAGGCTTTGCCCAAATTTCTATCTGAAGATGGAATTATTCAGCTGAAACGGAACTACCACAAGCTAAGCGTCCAAACTGATTCAATTTTTTCGGTTCTCAGAGATTGCATGGAAAATGACTTCAACAAATTCCACATTTCAAATATAGGTGACTGGGTAAGCAAGGAAGAGTTCTCTGATTTGTTAAAGCTTATTGCATCTAAATCTGATTTGAACGGAAGGATCAGCTCTCGTTATATTCACTATTTACCGGTGCTGAAGCAAGAATGGAAGAAAACCATTGTTCCGGATTATGAATTGGGAAATGAGCTGGTCAATTCAGATCGCTATCCCTTTTACAATATCGTTCCCTATAAGATTCTAAAGCAATGAATAAATTGGACTTGGTAAAAACACAGTCAGAATATTCAGCCAGGCTTCTCACTGCGGCAGATAACAGGCAGATGCTGGAAATACTTCAATCTTCACCTATTGAATCCAATGGATTATCGATTTGTTTCGACAGAGAACCTGATATATTCATCATGGCTAATCTGAAATACGATCCTGCAAAATATGTGGGGATCTTTAAGGGAGAACGCCTTACTGGATTCGGATTGGTTGGATATCATTGGGGGATGGTATCTGGTGTTCCTCAAAGGATTTTTCATCTTTCCAATGTATTTATGCGTAAGGAATTTAGGGGCAAAGGATTATTTTTTAAGGCTCAGAGACTATTTTTTCAGGAGATTTTTGAAAGTGGATGTTTGGGCTATGCCGTAATTATGAAAGGAAATAAGAGTGCTGAGCGTTACATGGGCTGGCATTCGGATAAGTATCCGTTCTGGCCTGACTCCCTTTTACTGGGCACATATGATGCTCGGAACATATTAATTACTTCCCGAATGAAAGAAGCAAACCAGCTTGTTCGGAACGCCGGGACAAAGGACATTAAAGCTATCGTTTCATTGTTAAAGGGGGAGTTTACTGAAAGGATGTTTGCTCCGGAAATTAACGAAAAGAATTTTAATGAGAACCTTCAAAAGCGCCCTGATTTTTCCATACTAAATTATTATGTGGTGGAGAATGAAAATCGGATAGTCGGGACCTGCGCTGCATGGGATTGTAGCTCTTTTAAACAAATCAGGATACTAAAATACAATGGAAAATTTGGCTTTATAAAAAGTGTTTACAATACACTATCCCCGTTTTTTAAGCTCCCTAAACTCCCTAGCAAGGGGCAAGCACTAAAGGCGGTTTACATTACCGATTCTGCTGTTGAAAAAAGGGATCCAAAGATCTTTAATGCTTTGCTTCGAAAGGTTTACAATGATTACAGATCAAAAAAATTCAACCTGATAGTTTTTGGCAGTTACAAAAATGACAGGCTCCTGGAAGCAACAAATGATTTTTTTCACCAATCTGTGGAATCGAATATTTACATGATACATAGAAGTGAACCGGCGATAAAGGAACTAAAACAGAATAACCGGGATCCATATATTGATTTGGCCTTTTTGTAAAGCGATTATAGTAAAAGAAATATGTTTTTAATCAGACATAGCAAACTCGTTTTGATACTCCTTGGGTTTCTCCTGTCATATTCTGTGCTTTTTATACCGGGGATCGAAGTCCAATTCAATTTCCGTGACTTTCTTATCAGGAATGATCCGGACCTGAAATTTTATGAAGAACTTGAAAAGGAATTTGAGTTTGAAAACGAATTGCTGCTCATTGGGCTTCACAATCCGCCGGGTGTTTTTGAGCCTAATTTTTTATCTGAACTTGCAAGTTTTACCCGCAAATGCGGCAGGCTTTCACTGGTGGAAAGATCTTATTCTATAGCCACACTGAATGATGCTGTAGCCAGTCCTTTGGGGCTTCTCTCCTTCCCTTTGATACATGTAAACGATCCGAAGAAATATGCTTCCGATAGCGTAAAAATCAGCAGGGATGAGCGATATTCAGGTTGGCTGATATCCGAAGATTTTAAAACAACGATGGTAGTTTTAAAGACAGAAAATGATCTGAATGAATCTATGCAAGGGGAATTAATAACAACGATCGATTCCATGCTAAGCATTTCCGGTTTTCAAGAGTATCATGTTGGCGGCAATATGAATACAGAAATTAGGTATGTAAGAATGATCGGCCATGAATTAACCTTGAATACAATATTGTGCAGTTTAGTGATCATCCTGAGTCTCATTTATGTTTTCCGTTCCTTTGCCGGTGTTATCATTCCCACCGTGACAGTTATTTCCTCTTTGCTGATCTTTTTTGGTGGTTTTGGCTATTTTAACCGCAACTTTAATTTATTGAGCACGCTTTTTCCAACTATCATACTTATTGTCGGAACCTCTGATATAGTCCATGCGCTGTCAAAATACCATCATTACCTCTATATTGATTTAAACCGCGAAGATGCAATTAAGAATTCTTACCGGGAATTGTTGTTACCCATGTTCATTACATCTTTAACAACAGCCATTGGATTCTTCTCCCTTGTCACAGCACCAATTTCGCCTATCAAAGATTTTGGAATAGCAGCCGCAATAGGCGTCTTGCTTACTTTCCTTTTCACCATATTATTCGTACCTGCAATTTTAGGAAATATTAAAAAAGAGCGTTTTTTTTTAAATCGGATAAATGATAACAGCTGGAATAAGGTTTTTGACAAAATTGTTCATTCTACGGATAAATATCGAAATCGGATCATTCTAATTACCGTATTAATTTTACTGTTTTCTCTGCTTGGCATAATGATGATCAATACAAACAACAAGATCCATGAAAATTTTTCCGATAAATCGGAAGTAAAAAAGGACTTTATGTTTTTTGAGCATCATCTATCAGGTGTCAGGTCAATGAAATTTGCAGTTGTTCCTGCTGAAAACCTAAAAATAAATGATCTGGGTGTCCTATTCGAGATAGAGAAATTGCATAATCACATTCATTCATTTCCTGAGACAGGTGCCGTTTTTTCACCTGTAACGGCATATAAGTCAATGAATAAGTCATATCAGCGTGGTGCAAGCAAAGCATATAGGTTGCCAACAACACAGGCTCAAATCGATAAACTGGATAAATATTTTAGAGCTTTTCGGGATCAGCAATTAAAACTAATGAACAATGATAAAAGTAAAGGTATCGTTTCGGCACAAATAGAGGACATTGGATCGGAAGAAATGGCACTGTTAAATGAAAAGATTGCTGATTGGATCGGGGAAAATATCAACTCTGAGGTAGTAAGTTTCAGACCAACAGGAATCAACTATCTAGCCGATAAAAGCAATAACTCGCTCATTCGCAATATGATCATTAGTCTTTTACTGGCCTTTGTAATGGTGAGTTTAATAATGGTGCTATTGTATAAAAACATCAATCTCCTGTTGATCTCTTTAATCCCCAATATTATCCCATTGATTGTAGCAGCCGGTGTTATGGGCTATACCGGACTGGTATTAAACGCTTCAACAGCCGTTGTATTTACAATTGGTTTTGTAATTGCCGTGGATAATACCATTCATTTCTTAAGCCGTTTCAGAATAGAAGAAAAAATGTGCGCCGGTTTTAATGAGGCCATTCAGTTCACTTTTAATAAAACCGGCAAAGCTATAGTCCTCACTTCGGTAATTCTCTTATTGAATTTTTGGGTACTATTCCGTTCAGAAATAAAAGGTGTTTTTGCCCAGGGCGTTCTTTTTTCTGCGATAATAGTAGCGGCCTTGTTTGGAGATCTTTTTCTACTGCCTGTATTGCTTCGTAAATACTTTAAAAAGAAAAAGCAAGATCAGATATAGAGTGATCTCAGGAAAGTGATAATTAATTGACAAGCTGCTTAAAATTAAAGATCACAGAATAGTTTTGGAAAAGAAGTTTATAGCAGTCTCCCCCATCTCCTGGCTATGCGTACGGTAGTTTGTTTCCAGATCAAGAAATTCAGAATCTTTGATCATCTTATTCATTCTTAGAATCTCATCTTTATTGTGGAATCCATCTTTTGAGGTTCCGACCACAAGGCTTTTGCAATTGATATTTGGAAGTTGATCCCAAACTTTGTAATGTGCTATGTCCAGAACAGTCTGGCTCAATTTTTTTGGATCAGCATTATCAAGTGCTTTCGAGGAAATTTCCGCCATTTCTTTATCTTCTTTTTTGTTGACGTGAAAATTACGGATATACCATTTTGCAAAAGGTTTTGTAAGGTTATATAATCTGGCGCCAGAGAATCGGATCCATATCAAACTCCATTTTGGGTAATGAAATTCAGGTGTAGGTTCAATAAAAATAATTCCTGCCGGTTTATTTTTCAGGTCTTTATAGCT
This sequence comes from Draconibacterium sp., assembly GCA_041546215.1. Lineage (GTDB taxonomy): Bacteria > Bacteroidota > Bacteroidia > Bacteroidales > Prolixibacteraceae > Draconibacterium. The sequence goes on from JBFEWU010000135.1 coordinate 10,596, forward strand.
ATGTGCGACAATGCTTGCTCCATATGAAAATCCCATCACAAAGTATTCATTATCCTTAAAATCAAAATACTCTATAATCTTCTTAAGATCTATACTTTGCACCTCAATCCCAAAGGATACTTTGCCTTCTATTCGTGAAGATCTTTTCTCCCGGGTCTCAATATAAAATAACGGAATATGTTTGGCCAGGAATGTGATAACTTTTTGAAAGCTTTTAAATGTTGTTGCCAGTCCCGGTATAAAAATCATGGGAACATTAAATCTGGGTTCATCGGGATAAATATGAATAACTTTGAGGTAAACATTTTCGGCAACATTTATGCTTAAGTTTTCTAGGGATAATCCCGTTGTGTCCATTTCTATTTCTTCAAAGTTCATGGGCAAGCTTTTAATCCAATCGGTTTTCACACGCATACGAGGAAATTGTATTTTGGGTTCGCTTCATTTATTAAGGATTATATGCAATTTTGACCGGTTTCATTGAAATCAAATTGGCCGATTGCATTTGTAGGTTTTGGCCGATTGCAAAGATTCTTTGTATCTAACCCATTTAATTGCCCGCTTAGGGAATATAAGCCTCGTGAATAAGAGCAGCCAAAAGACTGAAAAGAATAGTTCCTAATTTGAGATGAGAAACAGCTAATACCTTTTGATAACTTAAACACGATGCATTAGAAATGATTTTGGCCATTGGGTTCAGGGTACGCAGCAAGCGCGAACACAATTCTGTATCTGGGCAAACAAAAACCTAAAAAAGTATATGGTAAAAAGTTTTGTAATGGATGATGAACGCCTGAAAAATCCGGACGGTAGACCTGACTGCTTTGATGAACTTCCGGAACAGATCATGGACATCCGGGCTTCAGAAAAATATTTTTATCAAAAAGCAAGGAATTTGGTATCATTAAGCAGCTTGCTGCATTTACAAGATTTCCTTATATTGGCGTGAATATCAAAGCC
>JBFEWU010000216.1:0-8083 GCA_041546215.1 Draconibacterium sp.
ATCTTTCAGCTACATTCATCAATAATCACTAATCATTAATCAATTTCTTTTGTCTTCGGTCTTTTCCGTTGTCATAGTTGTCGCGTATTGAGTATCAGAATATCAGAATATCAGAGTATTAGAATATCCGAATTTCAGTGTTCAGTAAGCAGTATCCAAGTTGTCGTTGTTATCATTGTTGTCGTTGTTATCCTAATCAATAATGCAAACCTGACAACCCTGGTAACGCGAACGCGGTGAGTGGGCAATTCTCACCCCTGACGCTCTTCTCCTCAACGCAACTCTGCGTCTTCTTTGTGCTCTCTGCGGTTAAAAAAAACAAACACAGAGTTCACGGAGTTCTCACAGAGAGCCACGGAGCCATTAATCAATAATCACTAATCAATTTCTTCCGTCTTCGTCTTCCCCTCCATTCTAATATTCTAATCCTCCTATATTCTAATCCTCCAATTCCGGTTGTCTGAAAATCCGAAAATCTGAATATCTGAAAATCCTTATTAATCAATAGACAATAATCATTAATCAATTTCTGGTTGTCTTCCGTCCTGTTTTTATTTATTTTTAGAATTCCATTCTATTCTTAAACCTATGTATTACCAATGCATAGTGTTTTAGTCCTTTCCATAAACGAATTGAGTTTCTCTAATCCTTCAGAAAAGTTTTTTCGTGCAAAACCAATTCTGAAAAAATTGCCATCGAAGCCATAAACCGATGCGGGCAAAAGCATGGTTTTTTCCTGATCAATTAGTTTTTGGCAGAAGTCATCTACAGGGATATTTGTTTTTAATTCGGGAAAAGAAATGGGACCCGCAATGGGAGTAAGCCAGTTGAAAAGTGTTGGGTAAACGTCGAAAAATGATTGGAGTAACTGAATATTTTTCGAAATGATTGTGAGGTTTCGTTCTACTATTTGTTCTTTGTTTTGAAGCGCAATTATTGAAAGAATTTCACCTGGAGCATTGTTGCATATGGTAGTATAATCTTTAAAAGCGCCAATCTCCTGCATTAATTTTTTATTCTTTGAACTCAACCAGCCAATTCGTAAACCCGGCAGTGCGAAACTTTTCGACATGCCAAATAGTGAAATGCCATTTTCATATAAATCGCAAGCCGAAGGAAGCCGGTCCTTCTTGTCATATTCCAGATAGCGATACATCTCATCGGAAAAGAGGAGCGTGTTGTTTTTCCGGCAAAGATCGATGACTGCCTGTAGGTCCTGCGCTGAAATAGTGGCGCCGGTTGGATTATGTGGAAAATTAATAATCAGCAGTTTTGTGTCTGGCCTTAATAGCAACTTTAATTTTTCGATGTTGAACGACCAGCCGCTTTCATAATCGGGGAGCCATTTTGAGACTTCACAGCCCAGTGCATTTGCTATTTCGTATAAGGACTGGTAACCCGGGAAAGTGCATACAACATGATCACCTTTTTTAAGCATACAGTTCATCGATACAAAAATGGCTTCTTCGGGAACCATCACATTCAATTCTTCAGACGAAATTGAGGTATAAAGTTTCGAAATTTCATCTTTTAAAACAGGATGACCCGAGGATTCGGTATATGCCAGTTTCAGACTATGCCATAATTGCAACGATTCTGCACTTGCCATTTCCAGTACTTCTGAAAGCTGGAGCGGTTCGCAGTCGGAACAGCTCAACAGATATTTCATATTGAATTCGTATTTTGCAAAATAACGTTCGAGTTTGAATGGCGTGATCTTCATGGTATTTTTGTTCGCGAATTATTTATCATCGACTTGTCCCAGTTCTTCTTTAATCATCCATTCAATTTCTTTGGTCAGTTCCTGGGGATCTCGGTTTGCCGGATCAATTGCAGGAAGTACTGTATACGTTAATTTGGTTCCGAAGGTGAGAGGGAAATTTCCCCTTTTCATCAGTTCTGTATTTCCGTCGATTACAAAGGGTACAATCAGCGAAGATGGTGCAAATTTTAGTAGTGAGGCAATCCCGGCATGTTGGAATTTTTTAACCTTGCCTGTTTTGCTACGGGTTCCTTCAGGAAAAATACTGGCACAATACTTTTCTTTCTCAATGTGTTTCCCCAATTTCATAATTTCGGCAATGGACTGACGGGGATTTTTTCGGTCGATTAGAGCAGAACCGCCGTGTCGTAAGTTGTAGGAAATACTTGGTATACCTTTACCCAACTCTATTTTTGAAACAAATTTCGGGTGATGTTTTCGAAAACCGATGACAATTGGAGGAATATCCATTAGACTTTGGTGGTTGGATACTATGATAAACGGTCCGGTCTCGGGTAGATTTTCGAAGCCCTTAAAACGAATTCGACAGCCAAGAATACTTAATCCATAAACCAATAAGATATTCATCAGGTCAACCGATTTTTTACGCAGCTGATAGCCCCCCAGCTGGCGGCAGATAACTTGTACGGGGTGAAATACAACAAGTATAAGTAAAAAGAAAAGCAGGTAGAAAGGCGAAAGTAAGTAGGACAATAATTTATTCATTGTAACATCATCTTATATTAGTAAGCGAAAAAGGTCCTCTTTTTCATTTATGTATTCATAAATAAAACCGTTTTCTTCCATTCGTTTAACCAATCCGTCGAAGTCCTCTTTTTTCTGAACTTCGATACCAATTAATGCCGGACCTTTTTCACGGTTGTTTTTTTTCGAATATTCGAAATGTGTAATGTCATCCCCCGGCCCCAAAACCACGTCCACAAAAGTACGCAGGGCCCCGGCGCGTTGCGGGAAACGAACAATGAAGTAATGTTTTAAACCTTCATACAGCAACGAGCGTTCCTTTATTTCCTCGGTGCGGGTAATGTCGTTGTTGCTGCCACTAACTATGCAAACCACATTTTTACCCTTTATTTCTTTTCTGAAAAAGTCGAGCGCGGCAATGGAAAGTGCTCCTGCGGGTTCTATTACAATGGCATCGCGGTTATAAAGTTCGAGTATCTTTGTGCAAATTTTGCCTTCAGGTACAGCTTGTAACTTGTAAATTATTTCCTTGCAAACTTCAAAAGTAATTTCGCCTACTCGCTGAACGGCTGCACCATCAACAAATTTATCGATTTTCTCCATTTCAACCACTTTGCCGGCTTCAAACGAAAGTTGCATTGAAGGTGCACCGGCAGGTTCCACACCAATAATTTTGGTTTGCGGGCTCATTTGTTTAAAATATGCTCCAACCCCGGCGGCCAGTCCTCCACCGCCTATGGGAATAAAAATATAATCCACATGATCTTTGGTATCCTGTAATATTTCAAGTCCGACAGTGGCTTGCCCTTCAATAATTTGCCGGTCGTCGAAAGGGTGGATAAATGCCATACCTGTTTTTTTGCTGTCTTCCAGCGCAAGATTATGGGCATCGTCGTAGGTGTCTCCTTTTAAAATCACTTCAACAAAAGTTTTTCCGAACATTTGCACCTGCCTTATTTTTTGTCGGGGAGTGGTGGCCGGCATATAGATTTTGCCTTTGATTCCCAGTTTCTGACAAGAATACGCAACACCCTGCGCATGGTTTCCGGCACTGGCACAAACCACGCCCTTTGCCAGCTCTTTTTTCGAAAGATGTGCAATTTTGTTGTAGGCTCCACGAATTTTATATGATCGAACCACCTGTAGGTCTTCACGTTTCAACAGAATGTTAGCTTCAAATTCATCCGATAAATTCAGGTTCTTTTGAAGCGGAGTGTGTAAAACAATATCGTTAATATTGATTTTTGCCTGGTTAATATTTTGAAGTTGCGGAAAGTATTTTTTAGAATTCATTCATTAAAATTTTGTCCAAAGATAAGCGGGCTTTAACGATTTGCAAAAAGCAATTTAATTTCAGCTACTTTAGCCTTTGTACCAGTTAACTTTTCGTGTGGTATACATTAAAGCAGCCAGAAGAACAAATAAGCCAATGCTTCCGGCAAGCAGAGCAAAGGTTTCCAGTTGTAGTAAAATGAAAACAAATCCAAAACATGCAGAAAGTGCCAAGACAACACCTGCCGAATTTTTTAGCTTAGGCATAAATGTTCGCGAGTAAAAGAATACCAATAGAAGCACTGTAAAAGAGGCAATTAAATAGGCCGGATTAAATCCCAGGTGTTCAGTAACAGAAAGGAGTAAAAGGTAAAACAGGGTAATTGCACTACCAACCATTATATACTGAAAAGGATGAATGCCTTGCTTCGTAAACACTTCGTACATAAAGAACACAACAAAGGTAATAATGATGATAAGTAGAGCATATTTGGTACTTCTTATGTTTTTCTGATAGTGGTTTGCCGTTGATACCAGCTCCACCCCAAAATCTGATTCGTGCAAAACCGATGATGGAATTCCTCCGGACTTTGGACCGTTGGTCCATTGTTGTGGAAAGTTACGGTTAAAATGAAGTACATTCCATTTGGCCTTAAATCCGCTTTGGCTTACGGTGCGCTGAACAGGAAGAAAGTTGCCTGTGAAACCCGGATCGTTCCATGCCGATTGTAGTTCAACCTCAGTATTTTTTCCAAGTGGAGTGAACAGTAAACTATTGCTTCCCTTTAAATCCAGGGTTAAACTAAAATCGTTTTTTTTGTTTCCGGTCAGGCGTGGAATTTGCACCGATATCCCATTTTCACCGCTTTGTGCCTTGGACATTCCCGGTGAGAAAGGAAGCTTTTGCCCCGACCAGTTCATGATTACTTCCCGGTTTATGCCTCGTAAATCGTTTATGGAAAACTGAACAACCGCCTCTTCCCAGAGAATATTTTCAGGCGATATATTGAATGTGCTGAAGTCAGGTTTTTCAAAGGTGCCCGAAATATTAATGTCGGCCTGGTAAACCACAACATCGTATATGCTCCGGTATAATTTTTTTGGATGAATTTCTCCATTTATATGGAGGTTTTCGGGTAGAAAGGTCGCCGTTTCAACCAAATCTGCATACTTCTCATTGTCCTCGTTGTAAACTTGCTTTTTGTAAGGAATAGTTAATACAGGCCCGGTAATAATCTGGTTGTTCGACCATTTTGAAGTTACTTCAAGCCTTGCTGCCTTGGCGTTTGTACTCCTTTCCTGTATCAGGGAAAGTATCATAAATTTTGGTATCAGAAGCAGCAGTACCAAAATGCCAATTGTAAAAAGTTTAAACGAGAGTGTTCGATGAAAACTGATTCCAAGCTTGTCGAGGATGCTTTCTGTTTTTTGAGTTTCTTCCTTCATCATTGAATTGTTTAATATTGTTAAAAGTACTTTGAAATGCAAAGTGCGATGACAAAAAAATATCAATCACTAGCCAGACGTGTTTTATTTTGTAGTTTGATTAATTCTTCAAGGGCTTGCAGGTGAAGCTCGAACGCGTTTTTCCCCGATGATGTTATTTTATAGGTCGTGTTTGGTTTACGTCCGACAAACGATTTGTGAACCAAAATATATTCCACCTTTTCCAGGGCTTTCAGATGACTTGCTAAATTGCCATCGGTAAGTTCCAGCAATTCCTTCAATTGGTTAAAACTTAGTCTCAAATTTACCGTTAATGCGGCCATAACGCCCAATCTGACCTTATTTTCGAATGCCTTATTTAAATTTGAAATAGGATTCTTCACTGCTCTTTTTGTTTACTTTCGTTACGTAAAAACAGGGCTCCGTACATTATGTGCAGGATGCCAAAACCAAGGGCCCACAAATACAATCCATAACCAGGAAAAATAGCAGCCATTAAACCAAGCAGAATTTCAACAAGTCCCAGACCTAAAATTTCGGGGCGGGTATATTTTGCAGCATTAACCAGGGCAAGACCGTAAAAGATAAGGAAAGCAGGAGACACTATTTCATAGTATCCGCGAAGGGCAAATAGGGTAATAAGAACGGCACCAGTTACTAAGGGAATAAGCAGATTTAATAAAAGCAGCTTCGAACCCGGTCCCCAAATTGCTTTTTGTTCTTTTCTGGCTTTTTTTATGGTTAGCAGAAAAATGGTAATCAAGGATAAAATCAAAACACTTGCTCCGATAATAAAAAGCTGAACAAGCACTTCATTTACATACTCTTGTCTGAATTGTGACGGGAATTTCACATACACAATGCGGTGGACAAGAATAGCTCCAGTGAGTGCATACAATCCGATTAAAATTCCGGAAAGTCCGCTTAATGAAAGGAAACGACTGGAACGTTCCATGATGTCACGGATGTCTTTAAGTTCTGTTAAAAGTTTATCTGATTCATTCATTTTAAAAGTACTTTGATATGCAAAGTAAGTGAATTAATCATTAAATGAAAAGGATTATAGAATATTTCGTTAAATATTTTGTGGCCTCAACGGTTTGGGTGACATTTTTTTAAAAGTCCGGCGCATTTGAACCAAAAACCTTTGAAACTTTTAAAAGATGAAAAATTGGTGTTAAATTACCGCATCAATCATGTTGCCGGTAAAGTGGATAGAGCCAGGCTGAATAAAGAATTTCAGATGTATATTACCAATAAAAACCAATAGTAATGACCAAAAAAATTCAATCCAGAAGAAACTTTTTAAGAAATGCTTCAATGGGCAGCGCAGGAATAATTCTGGCACCTGTCATTTTAAAATCATGTGCTCCCGGAGCAGCACCGAGCGACCGTATTCAGATTGCACATATCGGAGTTGGCTCGCAAGGTCAATATGAATTGAAAGCGCACTTCATTCCCCTGGAAGTCTCCTGTTCTGTTGCTACCTGCGATCCCTTCAAACAGCGAAGAGAGGCCTCGGCAAATCATATTAATCAAGAATACAGGAAGCGTGGATATAAAGCCCCGGAATGTAAATCATATCTTCATTTCGAAGAAATTCTGGAACGTGATGATATTGATGCCGTACACATTACAACTCCTGACCATTGGCATGTTCCCCTGGCTATTCATAGTGCAAGGGCCGGGAAACACATTCGCCTGGCAAAGCCGCTGGGTTTAAGTTACGACAACTTTAAATTGTTGGAAAAAGAAGTGGCTGCCAATGACGTAACTTTTACTTACGGGACTCAGCAACGCGCACAGGGACATATGAAAGCCGGTGTAGCCATGATTAAGGATGGCCTGATTGGTGAAATTGAAAAAGTGGATGTTTGGTGTGCGGGAAAAAATAAAGTACCGTCTCCGGTGTGTAACGAAGTTCCTGTTCCTCATGATTTTGATTTTGACAAATGGACAGGCCCGGCCCCATTGAATACCTATTGCCCTGAGCGTGTTACCAATAATAGTTCATGGTTTCAATATGATTATAGTATTGGATTTCTAGGTGGCTGGGGAGCACATCCGCTCGATATTATGATTTGGGGAATAAAGGACAAGCTTAGTGGAAAATATTCCTGTGATGGAAATGGAGGATTTTGGAATGAAGGCGGAATGTATAATAATATTATGAGTTGGGATTTAAAACTGGAATACGATTCCGGAGTGCAGGTAAATTTTGTGAGTACCGATCATTTGGAGGCCAAAGATTTTCTGCATTACCGAAAGAAAAAGGAAGGAAATGGAACTACTTTTTTCGGAACAAAAGGCTGGATTTCACTGAGTAGGGGTTCTGTAGAATCAAATATTCCGGAAATAGAAGAAAAGCTGAAGGCCTTACAATCAGGGGCTGATAGCTTCGGGCAGATGTTTGTGGATGTTATTAAAGGGGATAGCGTGGAGACAAATCCGCTTGATGAGGCCATTCTGTCTGACACCATTAGCCACATGGGCGATATGTGTATCCGAAGCGGGCAAAAAATTACCTGGGATCCCAAGCAAGGAAAAGTAATCGATTATATGGAAGCGAATACGTGGTATCATCGTGAAATGAGAAAACCTTATGGGATTTAAATATGCATGATGTTTTCCCGCAAAGGCGCTAAGAAAATTCTCGCAAAGGCACAAAGACGCTAAGGGGAGGTTTATGATGCCGGGCTTAATTTTCGAACATGATCGCCGCTTCGGTCGCTTATGAATCCTCGGTGAAACTCTGTGCCTTCTTCGTGCAACTTTGTGCAATAGCCATATGAATCTTTAGGCTTACTGATATATCGTTGTCCCGCAAAGGCGCTAAGAAAATTCTCGCAAAGGCACAAAGACGCTAAGGGGAGGTTTATGATGCCGGGCTTAACTTTC
>JBFEWU010000160.1:0-10225 GCA_041546215.1 Draconibacterium sp.
TAAGCAATTACTTTGTTTTTATGAAAAAGAATTTTTGGGGCGAGCTGCTGTTTACCCTCTTGCTTGCCGTTGTGATATTTATGCAATTTGCCGGGAAGATTCTAAATGGATAAAAACAATCCCACATTAGCGATTTATGGCATCCAGGACAGGTTTGATTACGAGCATCCCTTTTATGTTCACGATCATAACCTGGCAATCATGCAAAACGGTAAATTAATGCGTTTTCTGCAGCAGGAACGCACCACGCGCCGTAAACGAGACAATACTTTACACATTCATTTAAAGGAGATTTTAAAGGAAAAAAAATTATTGGGCAAAGATTATGATCTTGTGTTTGTCGATAATGTGGTGGGTCGTACTTTTCTTTTGCCCAATGGTGAAGTTCGTTTTGAGGCACCTCTGAGGGAGGATTTATCAACTGAACTGGAAAGAGGGAAGTGCTGGTGGTTTGGCGAAGAAAAGGAAGCCTGGGTTTTAAATCATGAGCTGGCACATATGTTTTCATGTCTGCCCTTTTACGGAAATTTTAAGGAGAACAGCCTGCTTGTGCATTTCGATGGAGGAGCAAGTAAAAGTAATTTTTCGGCGGCAATCCTGAAAGACGGGAAGCTTAAGTGGCTCGAATACCACTGGGATATGAAACCATTTTCAACAATCTATAATGCAAATGCATTGGTGTTTGCCATAATTGGCGCGAAACTCCCGGAGCAAAATGCAGTGCCCGGAAAATTTATGGGTTTCGCCGGTTTGGGAATTTATAAACCCGAGTTGGAGGAATGGTTAAAAGAGCACTATTTTTTTCAGGATATCTGGACGAAACCCTCTCAGTTCTTTGAAGCAGCCAAATCGGCCTTTGGCATTGAATTAAAATCGTTTAACCAGAAAGATCCTTTCATACAGAATGTGGCTGCCACTTTACAACAGATTTTTGTCAATCAAATCCTGGATAAGCTTAAAAAACTTCAGCAAAAAACAGATGCCAAATACTTGTATTACACAGGTGGCGCGGCATTGAATATTGTGGCCAATACACAAATCATTAAGAGTGCTGTTTTTGAGGGAGTTTATATTCCGCCATGCACCGAAGATTCGGGATTGGCAATGGGAGCAGCTGCTTTTGCCGAGTGGAAAAAACATGGAAAGGTAGAACAGCATCCGGCATATTTAAACAACTGGGGTATCGAAAATTACGAATCAGATCATAAGCAGGAGACCGTTAAAAAGGTGGCCGAACAACTGCTTGAGCGGGAACTGATCGGTGTTTGTAATGGGAAGGGTGAAGCCGGACCGCGTGCCCTGGGAAACCGGAGTATTCTTGCACTGGCTGATTCAAAAGCTTTAGCGAAGATGCTGAGTATGGAGAAAAAAGGACGCGAATGGTATCGCCCACTGGCCCCCATTGCTCTGGAAAAGAATGTGAAATACTTCACCGGATTGAAAGAGGTTCACCCACTTTCGAAATATATGCTGCTCGACTTTGAAATTATTCCTGAAAAACAAAAGGAAATTACCGGGGCAAGCCATGCTGATGGTACAGCCCGTTTTCAAACCATTTTTACTCGGGAAGAGAATCCTTTTATTTTCGACTTGCTGGTTTACCTGGATGAAAATCATGGTGTAAAAGCCCTCATAAATACCTCTTTTAATGCTGGCGGCGAACCGATAGTTCATACCGAAGCTGACGCATTAAAAGCAGCACAAAAAATGGATTTGGATTCTGTGGTTCTGAATGGGAAGTTTCACTTGATTCGTTTTTAGATGTTCTGTTTATTTTCAAGACTTTGCAACACAATAAATCGATACACCTTTCAACACGAAGGCCAGGATTTTTATTTGTGCTTACAAACGTGGTCTGTTATTTTGAAAAGTTATTACACAAAGTAACCCAAAGAAGCACGAAGTTTCACAAAGGATTCGGCTATAGGATTAATCTTTTGATGCCTTTTTTTAGCATTGATACATGAAAGTTTAATAGTAATCCAAGTTTATAATTTCCCAGTTTTAAATAGGTTAGTACCTGGGCTGAATGCACATCATTTAGTTCCTCAACAGTTTTTATTTCAATAACCACACTATTCTCTACCAGTAAATCAATTCGATAACCATGGTCCAGCTTAACTTCTTTATAAATTATGGGCATAGGTTTTTCTTTTTCAACTTTTAAATTTGCATTTATGAGTTCGTAAAATAAACACTCCTGGTAAGCTGACTCCAATAAACCGGGCCCCAGCTGTTTATGTACTTCGATAGCACATCCAATTATAATTTTTGAAATCGCATTTTCATTCATATGTCTTATTTTTCTTTGTGAAACTTTGTGTGTTCTTTGTGAAACTTTGTGTAACAATCATTTATCTAGTTAAGATACAAAACCAAACTTTATTAGTCAACTGTGGAGCAGACCAGGACTTTTTGCAGAAACCGGCCTGAGAGGGGAGGACTATTATGCAGTATATTTGTTCGCCTGGAGGAGACCAGTCGAAAGAAAAAGTTATTTCACAAAGTAACCCAAAGAAGCACGAAGTTTCACAAAGGATTCGGCTATAGGATTAATCTTTTGAAGCCTTTTTTTGGCATTGATACTCGTTTCAATTAACTATTTTTGCAGAAGTTTGTTAAGAGAAAGATAATGGCAATACTATTAAATATAGAAACATCAACTGAAGTATGTTCAGTGACCCTGGCAGAGAACGGACTAACACTTTTTCAAAAAGAAAGTACCGAAGGATTAAATCATTCGCAGTTGTTAACTGTATTTATCCGGGATTTATTCGAAGAAAACCACTTTGAAATGAGTAAACTTGATGCTGTGGCAGTGAGTAAAGGCCCGGGCTCATATACCGGTTTACGCATTGGAGTTTCAGTGGCGAAAGGATTGTGTTATGCCTTGAATATTCCGTTAATCGGAATTGGCTCGATTGAGGGAATGGGAATCTGGACCGCAAAAAATACGACAGAATACTATGTAAATGAAAACGAAGAAGATTTGCTTTTTTGCCCCATGATTGATGCCCGCCGGATGGAAGTTTATACGGCTTTGTACGATGTAAACGGCAAACAAATCCTTCCGGTATCGGCCGAAATTATTGATGAGAATTCTTATTCAGAATATTTGAAAGACAAAAAAATATTGTTTTTTGGAAATGGTGCCGGGAAATGCAGAGAGAAAATTTCACACGTAAATGCACTTTTTGAAGGGCCTCAAAAAACATCGGCACGGTTTATGCAAAGTTTATCGGAAAGCAAGTACAACAAAGAGGAATTTGAGGACCTTGCTTATTTCGAACCTTTTTATTTAAAAGATTTTGTGGCAACCGTTCCAAAAAACAAAATTTTGAAATGAACAAATGGATAATCATAATTCTCATTTTAACTTTTTCCGTTCGCACAGGTTTTGCAAAGAACGAACGAATTAGGTTTAACCTTAAGTTCGGTTTTGTAAAAGGCGGTGAAGCCGAAATGATCATTACCGATACTATTTTTAACGGGAAACCTGCTTTTCATTATTATGTTGTGGGAAAAACAACAGGTTTAGCCAATACACTTTATGGCGTTTACGATATTTATGAAACCACGGTTGATGCCGAAACCTACCTACCGGTAAAAACAATCCGGAATGTAAAAGAAGGAAGTTACCGCCGGTACAATGAAACCTTATTTTACCACGATATTGATTCAATAAACAGTCAGCGAAGCGGCTGGAGGGCGGTTCCCAACAACCTGGTCGACCTTATTTCAGTATTTTTTTATTTTATTCATGAAAATTCTTTTGAAACCCTGGAGCCGGGTGATGCGGTAACTTACCCCACTATAAATGCCGATAAAATTTCGGATGTTTCCGTAAAATATTTGCGTGATGAAATCCTGAAAACGGACATTGGAACAATAGCCTGCCATGTTTTGGCTCCTGCGGTTCGAAAAGGGAAAGTACTTAAACGGTCGGATGGGATTAAGTTTTATATTTCGAAGGAGAAAAAAATACCGGTATATATTGAGTTTGAAATGCGGGTTGGAGCACTAAAAGCAGTGATTAAAAGTTACACAATTGACGGAGTAGCCCAAAATACAAATTAACACCCTGGTCTGAATTTTTCAAAAGAATATTGAAATGCTTGATATTTAACGGATTTAATTATTTTTGCAGCGTTTAAAGAAAAGAATTAGATTATGGCATCAACATCAGATTTCAAGAATGGAATGTGTTTTATGTTTAAAGGGGATATTTATACCATTAAAAGTTTCCTTCACGTAAAACCAGGTAAAGGTCCTGCTTTTGTGCGGACAAAACTCAGAAATGTAAAAACCGGCAGAGTAATTGAAAATACATTTAATTCAGGTGTTAAGGTAGATGAGGTTCGTGTAGAGCGTCGTTCTTACCAATTCTTGTATCGCGATGATATGGGGCTGAATTTTATGAATACAACAACTTACGAACAGATTTCCATAGCCGAGGACATGGTCGACAATAATGACCTTATGAAAGAAGGTGAGATTATTGAAATTCAGTTCCATGCAGAAGAAGAGCTTCCTTTAACAGCCGAAATGCCGGAAAAAGTGGAGTTAACCGTTACCGACACCATCGAAGGAGAAAAAGGAAACACGGCAAGTTCTACGGCATTAAAACCTGCAACCGTTGAAACCGGCGCTGAAATAATGGTTCCGATGTTTATTAACCAGGGTGACATTATCAGGGTAAGTACTGCCGACCGTTCATACAGCGAGCGCGTTAAACAATAAAGACTTAAATTTACAAGATATGGCCGGCTCCGGATTTTCCGGGCCGGCTTTTTTTATTGCCAGAAAGTTGAGCTGGTCACTGAAGCTCACCTGCTCAATAATGAGATTTTTCGTTTAAGGGAAAAATGATTGGGCCCCCGGTTGATCTTTGTTTTGACTTAAAACACTTTCTTGAAAATTTCAGAAACGTCAATCGCCTGAAAGGTCATATGAGCCTGGCTTCCCTCATACAGTATGCCCAGGGTATTTTCATCTATGGATGTAAGGCATGAATACCCGGATCCTCGTCCTTCATCCAGTTCTATCCAATATTTTTCGGGCCAGGTTTTTCCATCGTCAAAACTAACCTTGATGGTTTGTTTATGCCGTGCATATTTTGAATTTGGATTGGAAAAGAAAAGTACGCTCTTTTGCTCTCCACCCTTATTGGTAAATACGTGTTTATGTATACAAGCCATACAAACACATTCGATAAGTGCATCATGCGAGGTTTCATGTTCTGCCCAGGTTCTGCCCAAATCTTTTGTAGTGGCAATCGCACGGCCATTGTTATTTCCTTTTTCCAGGCGGTTACGGTTATCCCGCATGTTAAGCATCAAGCTGCCATCGCTGAGCTGAACGGCCATACACTCCGTAGTATTTTTGCAGGCCGGATTGCTGGTATGCCATGTTTTGCCTCCATCTTTACTGTAGGTGATGTTGGAAAAGGGTAAGCCGGTTTCATCGCGTCCCTGACTGGGAATTACCAGTGTGCCATCATCCAAAGTAATTCCATGGCCCGGTGCCGGCGCCCAAAGCCACCATTCTTCTTTTTTGCACATTTGGGTAAGATTTACCGGTTTGCTCCATGTTAAGCCGTCATCGGTGCTTTTGGTAAGCAAAAACTGACTGGTTTGTTTTACTCCAAAGCCGGGTTGCGAACCTTTGGTACGCCACTGGTGATTCCAATCTTTGCTTTCCTCCCTTAAGTTTTCCTGCCAAACACCATTGGCATCTATTACACCGTGCATCCAGAGTCCGGCAATGTATATGTCTCCGGTATTCCGGTCTACTAAAATATTGGCGTCACTAATCCCGTTGTATTTTTCCGGTAATCCGCCCCATTCGCCCATGTCCAAAGCAATGCGCATGGGTTCCCAGTTATTTCCACCGTCTGTTGAGCGGCTAACACCAATGTCCATATGTCCCTGTAAATCTCTTCCTCCTTCGCGGCGGACATCATAAATGGCCAACAAAGTTCCGTCCCTTGTTGTTGCCAATCCCGGAATTCGGTAGGTATGTACATTATCCTGCCGGTGCTGGCGAACTGCCACCCCGGTTCTTAACTTCTCTTCTCCCTTCATTATTGCCGGTGATCGTTTAGTTTCATCAAGTTGAACGTATTCCAGGGAGCTTGATATAAAAGACTTTAAATCTGCATTCTCAGCCAGGGTACAGGAAATCCAGAAATAATTTTTGCCTCGTTTCAAAACCTGTGAATCGGTAAATTCCAGCTTTTTTTGGGCATTCATCTTCGCTCCAAACTGAACCTCTTCTGAAAAAGCTGAATCCTCAGCTGTATAAAAAATATTTACCCCATCAATGTTACTGGGATCAGTATCCAAAAAATTCAGAGCAATGCATTTCACAAGGCGGCCATGGTCTTCAGAATCAACCGTAATTCTTAAAACCGGATTATTTCTTTTTCCCTTTAAAACCGGGTAGTTAAATGTTTTAGTAGAAATATTTTCACTTTGTTCAGGTGCCTGGGAGCAGGCCCAAATCCAGAATAAAGCGAACAAAGCAAGTGGTTTAAATGGTTTAGTCATTGTACTCATTCTTGTTAATTTACAGAAATAATATCAGCAATGGAGGTTTTGTTGTCCATCTTTCAGCATAAAAATGAAGGTATCTTGCGGTCTTTCCATTGGTATTTATAATTTCCAGTGTTTTGATTTCTCCTCCCACCAAATGCAGGCTGTTTGGCGTGGTTTTCGCTTTTTTGGGTAATTCCGCATGTTGCCGGAAGCTGCTAAGGCCTGTATCGCCAGCACCCGGCAAATTGCATTTCGTTCGGCAAGGAAATGCCCGGATCCAAACTATTCGTCTTTATATAGTCGATAATTTTTTGTTCAACCTTATCAGCTAAGGTGAAAGTTTTTAAATCAGGTTTCATTGTCGGGTACAATATATGTACTACGTATAGGACAAACGTAACAAAGCAATTGTTGAATTTCCAAATTACGTTCGGTAAATTTACTTTTTATCGATTTTAGATTGGTAGTAGGCCGTGTAAATTTTTCAAGAAAGCTTAAGGTACAGGCATAGCTTCATACGTATAATCCGGCAACGTCTTGGTATGATGGACAATTTGAAATTCACAACTGGTGGGAGTCATTTATTTGCTCGCTGATCTTAACAATTATCTCAAAATATAACTTTTCTCTCATCTGATTCATAATTGTAAGTATGTGAAGATAGTGCTTAACTTACCGGATAGTAAAATGTAACACTTGCAAGATGCTGCAGACCATCTTACTTACCTTTTAGTCAAAGGTTGTACTTCCCAACTGTTATATATTTTTTGCAACCTATTTTAACCTTCTAACGTACCAGTGCAAAAAATCATATCCCTAACGATTTTCTCAGGGCTCTTTACCATAATAAAACGGAGCTGTATTCAAGATAAATATGATATTCATATTTCTCTCTCAGTGTATTAAATTTCAATTCATGAAAAAACTCCAAATCTGCATTATCGACCTTATTCATAACAGCGCTTCTCAATCTCTTTATCGAAGGATTATGTTCCCCAACTATATTAGTATTATGCCGCAAATTATCGGAGTGTGGTGCATGGAGGAAGGACATGATGTAATATATTCCATATATACGGGATCACAAAATCTGAAAGACCTTATCCCGGATCAAACAGATCTTGTTTTTATCAGTTCTTTTACCCACACATCGCAGCTTGCTTATGCCTTAAGTAATTATGCCAGGCAGCAAGGCATTGCAACTATACTTGGCGGCCCTCATGCCAGATCTTATCCTGAAGATGCCAGCCATTATTTTGATTATGTTCTGGGATTGACAAATAAAGATTTGATAAAAGATTTGTTATGTAGTTTTGAAATTAATTCTCCACCTGGAATGCGCCTTTCTTCTTCTTCACAACCATCAACTATTCCTGGAGTACAAGAAAGATGGGAGCTTATTAAAAAAGTACACCATCCACTAAATATAATTAAAATAACACCGTTGTTAGGGAGTTTTGGGTGTCCCTATAAATGTGATTTCTGTGTAGATTCTGAAATCCCGTATCAATCTCTCGACATGGGAATGATCAAGAACGACCTTCAATTTCTTATCAAAAAAAGTAAACATCCAAAAGTTAGCTGGTATGATCCAAATTTTGGTGTCAAATTTAATTCGATTATGGAGACTATTGAAAGTGTGGTTCCTTCCGGGAATATTGATTTTATTGCTGAATGCAGTCTTTCAGGATTGAATGAAGATAGAGTTAAAAGACTGAATCGTAACGGATTTAAAATGATTATGCCTGGTATAGAATCATGGTTTGATTATGGCAATAAATCAAAAACAGGTTCAAATTTTGGAATTGAGAAGGTTAAACAAGTTGCTGAACAAGTTAATATGATACAGTATTATATTCCTCAGGTGCAAACCAATTTCATGTTTGGTCTTGATGCTGATGAAGGAAATGCCCCGTTTGAACTCACCAAGAAATTCATCGATCTTGCTCCTGCTGTTTATCCATCATTTGCACTGCTATCCATATTTGGACAAGGCAATAAAAACAATATTAAATATGAAACCGAAAACCGGATTATCCCTTTCCCGTTTCACTATATGATGTCCGTACATACCATGAATATAATCCCGAAAAATTATACATGGGAAGAGTTCTATGTCTATTATATTGATTTATTAAATTATTGTTTCTCGGCCAGAGCCGTGAGTAATAGATTTAATGCCAATAAAGCGTTAGCACCAAAATGGATCACACTTCTTCTTTCATTAACCATTGGAGGCAAAGGTAAAGCAAGCCATTTATCAAATGTCCTCAAAAGTCTTCAGAAAGAAAAAGAATTTCAATCGTTTGTCAAAAAAGAAACAAATCAGATACCAAGATTTATGATCGAGAAAGTTAAAAAAGATCTCGGGCCAATGTGGCACTTTCTTCCAAACAAGGCATTAACGTATAATCACAATGTGCTATCAAATCCAATTTAAACAGATTTACATGCGGAGAGTATATAACTGCTCTTTTACCAAAAGTACTATTTGATTCGAAATCAACTCTCTGTAGAATATCTTGAAATCATAAATTGTGGGATAAGATGAAATTATCAAAAGATATTCCAATATTTTTACCACTTTTACTTTAAAATAAAAGAGTAAGACAATTTTTAGGTAGTACAGCTGACGTCGTCACTGAATTATTCTATAAATTTGATAATTTTCATATCATTTTAGTTTCACATAAATTAACATCTTTTAAATTAGTACCAGTATTACGGACGCGTAATAAAAATAGAGCAAATGAGTGTTTCGAAAAATTCTGATGATAGTTATCTTATCTCGCAAATTCAAAATAATGAATTGGAGGCTTTCGATGTTTTATTTAATAAATACAGAGATAGATTATATCGTTTTGCATTTTCTTTATTAAAAGACGCAGAAGATTCAAAGGAAATTGTTCAGGAGGCATTTTTTCGAATTTGGAAAAAGAGGAATGAAATTGATTCAACAAAATCGTTTAAATCATTTTTATTTTCTATTTCATACAATCTCATTGTAGATGAGTTACGTTTGCGATTAAAGGATCAGGAGTACCGCAAATTCTTGCAGACTTATTTTGAATCCAGAAAATTTGAACTGGCAAATAATTTTGACTATGATAGTCTTGTTGAACAAGTACGCCATGCCGTTGATGAACTACCAGCGAAAAGAAAACAAATTTACACCTTAAGCCGAGAAGTTGGACTGTCGCATAAAGAAATCGCAGAACGTATGGGAGTAACTGTTAAAACAGTGGAAAATCAAATAACACTTGCGTTAAAACATCTAAAAAAAAGATTGGGAAAAGATATAATACCAATTGTTTTGTTCCTCTCTTTGTTTGCCTGAAATACAATTAAACAATAGTTTAAGAATGTCGGTTCTGCAATCTGCTTTTTAATAAAAAAACCTCTGAAAACCAGTATTGCTCTCTTTTTCATGGAAAACATAAATCTTAATACCCAGAGAATAAGTGCGTTATGGCGTATGTGCTGTTTTTTTAAATTTTTCTTTGGGGGGATAGTCTATTCTTTTCGTATTACCATTAAAGAAGATTATCAAATAATGCCATTTAATAGATTTTTTCACATAGATTTAGTTTGGTTAGTTAGTTAGTTGAAGTCTTCTTCTTTTATGTAGGGGACTTCAATTCTTTTATGTAATTTACTGTATGGAAAAAAATATTTCTGATATTATTCAA
>JBFEWU010000242.1:0-7475 GCA_041546215.1 Draconibacterium sp.
CTCTTATCCTTCCCTTCTGGAAGGGCAGGACGATCATCTGGTGGTTCGGGCTAATCTTTCAGCGTTCTTCCTTTCAGCTTCCAGCTTCGAGCTTCGAGCTCTATTCCTCTCAACCCCTATTCAGCAGGTGATCCGTCGGCTGACGGACGGACGGGACCACCGGCTGAATAGGGGTTGAGAGGAATAGAGCTCAAAGCTCAAAGCTCGAAGCTGAAAGGAAGAACGCTGAAAGATTAGCCCGAACCACCAGATGATCGTCCTGCCCTTCCAGAAGGGAAGGATAAGAGGAAGGGTCGAGGAAGCTCGAAGGAAGAGCGGTTTAAGCCGCGTAAGTAATTCAGCTGAATATTTTTGACATTCACCCGTTGACTCAAAGTCACCGGGTGAATATGGATCAATCAGGCCACGTACGTAGAAGTAGTATAAATAAAGAATAGGTGTTGAAATATTATCTAATTTTTGCAATCTTGTCGCCGCTATTTTTTTGATAATCTATTAATAAATTCAACCCAATGAGATTACCTTCATCGATTAAAAACTGGATTTCAATTGCTGGTGCCATATTGGCCGTATTTAACCTCGCTACCATATTGTCGTTGGTTGTATTGAACACATTATTTGATTTTGGCGGTGCGTACATCGGCCTGTTCATTTATATTGTTTTGCCCATTTTTATGTTCACCGGCCTGGTGCTCATTCCCATTGGAATGCGCATAAACCGGAAAAGAACAAGAGAGGCCGATGCAAAAGGAAAAGAATTAAACTGGCCCACACTGGATTTCAATAATCCGGCCACCAGAAACGCCAGCATCATCTTTATCATTGGAACCGTTTTTCTGTTGATCATTTCATCTGTAGGAAGCTACGAAGCATTTCATTACACCGAATCGGTTGAGTTTTGCGGCAAGTTATGCCACCAGGTAATGGAACCTGAGCATGAAAGCTACTTTGGCTCTTCACACGAAAGAGTATCTTGTGTAGAATGTCATGTTGGCTCGGGGGCAAGCTGGTACGTAAAAAGTAAACTATCGGGATTGTACCAGGTTTATTCAGTTCTGGCCAAGAAATACCCGCAACCCATTCCAACCCCCATTGCCAATTTAAGGCCGGCTCAGGAAACATGTGAGCAATGTCACTGGCCCGAAAAGTTCTACGACAGAAAACTCCGGGTTAAACATTCCTTCCTGACCGAAGAAGATAACACCGAGTCCATCATTCACCTGCAGGTTAAAACCAGCTCGAAAATGATGAATGGTAATATGGAAAAAGGAATTCATCAACACATCAGTCCTGATTTTAAAATTGAATACAAAGCAGCAGACGACAAAAGACAGGTAATTCCATGGGTTAGATACACCAACACGAAAACCGGTGAGGTAGAAGTTTTTACCGACAGTGAAAATATGTACAGTGAAGCTGAACTGGATTCCCTGGAAACCCGGGTAATGGATTGCCTGGACTGCCACAACAGGCCTGCACATAACTACAATGCCCCGCAAAATTTCATCGATAAGTTGATGAGTGAAGGGAAAATATCGAAGACCTTACCAGGGATGAAAATGGTGGCCATGCAGGCATTAAACCAGGACTACCCCACCAAAGACAGTGCATTTATTGCCATTGAAACACAGGTTACCGAATGGTTCGAATCGGGATACCCCGAAGTATTTGAAGCCAGAAAATCGGATATTGTACAGGCCATAGAAGAAATGAAAACCGGATACTCCAAGAACATCTTTCCGTATATGGAGGTAAGTTGGAAGGAATATCCAAACAACCTGGGACATATGGAATCCGATGGTTGCTATCGCTGTCATAACGACCGCCATGCCACCCCGGAGGGTAAAGTAATTTCAAGAGATTGTAATTTATGCCATAACATACTGGCACAGGGTAATTCAGACACAATGCGCTACACCGATTCTTTTGAGCCGCTGGAATTTGAACACCCTGTAGATATAGATAAGATGTGGCAAACCGAACTTTGTTCAATATGTCATTCGGCACTGTATTAATGGAATAAAACGCTAAGCATTGGAAATATATAGCATGGAAGACGGAAGAATTGATTAATGATTATTGTCTATTGATTAATCAGGATTTTTAGATTTTCGGATATTCGGATTTTCAGACAACAACGACAACGATGACAACGATGACAACAATGACAACAATGAATTGATTAATGATTATTGTCTATTGATTAATACGAAAACACCCTTCGACTCCGCTCAGGGTGACAACGGACAACAATGACAACAACGACAACAAAAATGAACACTGAACACAGTCTTTACTCTTTGCTCCTTGTTCTTTGTTCCTTGTTCTAATCAAACCAAAAACAAGTATTTTATTTGTTATTTTTTTTACAACCAAAAATTATAATCATGAACTACAAAAATTTATTTTTCTTATTAACACTGGCCTTACTTGTTAGTACTGCCGTATCTGCACAGGATTTTAAGTATATTGGAGCTAGCAAATGTAAAATGTGCCATAACAAAGCTCCTAAAGGAGAACAGTTTAACAAATGGAGCGAAGGGGTACATGCAAAAGCCATGGAAAGCCTGAAAGGCGATGAAGCAAACGATCCTAAATGCTTAAAATGCCATTCAACTGCAGGAAGTGTTGATAAAAGCCTGATTGCCGGATTAAAAAGTACTGAAGGTGTTTCATGTGAATCGTGTCACGGACCGGGTAGTGCCTACAAAAGCGCTTCGGTGATGAAAAATCAAAAACTTTCGCTTGAAAAGGGCTTGGTTATTCCCGATGAAAAGGTTTGCAAAACCTGTCACAACGAAGAAAGTCCGCATTACAAAGGATTTAACTTTGAAGAATACGTGGCAAAGATTGCTCATGACGATCCTACAACCGAATAACAGATACATTTTTAAGTAAAACTCATAAAAATTCCTTTGTTTTCGAACAAAGGAATTTTTTAATGCATAAATCCTTTTGAACGGAATTTTGCGGTAATCACAAATATCCTTTAATTTGTGAAGCTTATTTTAGATTAAATACGATTATGAAAAAATTATTCTCATTTCTCCAGTCCATGTTTTTTACCGGAATCCTTGTGGTTATTTTTGGTATTGCCATAGCCTACGCCACCTTTATCGAAAATGATTACGGAACCACAACCGCACAAGTATTAATATACCAGGCCTGGTGGTTTGAGCTATTGCTGGCGATATTGTGTTTGAATATAATTGGCAGCGTTTTTAAATACAAATTGGTAGCGCGAAAAAAATGGCCCATGCTAATGTTTCATCTTTCGTTCATCGTAATCGGTATCGGAGCAATGGTGACCCGTTATTACGGTTACGAAGGGAATATGCATATCAGGGAAGGAAAAGAATCAAATTATATCGTCTCCAGAGAAAGTTTCATCACGCTCAAAGCAACGCAAAACGGAGAAACTGCCTTTACCGAGAAGCAGGTTTTGTTCTCGGGCTACACCGGGAATAGGTATTCGGATAAATTAAAATTAAATGGACAGACCCTAAAAGTAAAAAATCTACTGTATATGCCTTCGGCCCGGACAACCATTGTCCCTGATGCTATGGGGAGCCCTATTCTATCGATTCTTGCTGTAGATGGGAACACACGACGTACCGAGTTTATGCTAAAAGCCGGTGACAATCAAAGCGTATACGGGAAATCCATGGGTTTTAATTCATCCAATGCAGCCAACATTGTCTTCCGAACCAACAATGACAAACTCTACATTGCGGCCTATGATTCCATGACGGTATCCGGAATGTCGGAATCAGAAACGATAAGCATTCCACCAAAA
This sequence comes from Draconibacterium sp., assembly GCA_041546215.1. GTDB lineage: Bacteria > Bacteroidota > Bacteroidia > Bacteroidales > Prolixibacteraceae > Draconibacterium. The sequence continues at coordinate 3,797 of JBFEWU010000242.1, forward strand.
ACGGAAATAGAGGCTCAGACACAAAAAGTATATACACTGGGACAATTGAATTTTGTGGTTCAGCAATTTGCTCCGAAAGCAAAAACCGACCTGATTTATGCTGAAGCACCAAAAGGCATGGCATATCCCGATGGGATTAAAACACTTGTAAGTGTAGGGAATCAATCTAAAGAAGTAATTGTATTTGGCAGAAAGGGAGATATCGGATCTCCGGCAAGAACCCATATAAACGGCATAGACCTCGAGATCAGCTATGGTTCAAAAGTCATAGAACTGCCCTTCTCTCTGCATCTGACTGACTTCCAACTGGACCGATATCCAGGCTCCATGAGCCCCTCGTCTTTTGCCAGTGAAGTAATTTTAAAAGACAATGGAACTGAAACACCATTTCGTATATTCATGAATAATATTTTAAAATACCATGGTTATCGCTTCTTTCAATCGTCGTACGATACCGACGAACAAGGCACCATACTTTCCGTAAATTACGATTCCCTGGGGACAGGAATTACTTATTTTGGATACCTGATCATGGTGCTGGGAATGGTTTTGGCTCTTTTAAATAAAAACAGCCGCTTTAAAAGCCTGCTAAAAACATCGGCCAGCATTCGGGAAGAACGTAAAAAGTTTTTTGCCATTCTTGTATTCGGTTTGATATTTAGCTTTAGCGCCAATGCGCAATCTTCCGGCCTGAACAAAGACCATGTGAAGAATTTTGGTGAACTGGCCATTCAAAACCAGAAGGGAAGAATAGAGCCCGTGAATACATTGGCGTCTCAAATCCTCAGGAAAGTAGCAAAAAAGACCAGTTGGCAGGGAATGTCGCCTACTGAAGTATTCCTGGACATGCAAGCCAATCCTGAACAATGGAAAAACACCGCAATCATCAAAGTTGGAAATCCCGAATTACGAAAACAACTTGGTATTTATGATGGTAAATATACCACATTTAATACGCTGGTTTTACCGCGCGAAATGGGAGGCTACAAACTGGCACCCCTGGTTCAGCAAGCCTACGAGAAAAAGTCCAACGAACGGAATAAACTGGATAAGGAAATTATTTACGTCGACGAGCGGGTTAATATTCTAATGAACGTGTTTTCAGGTAGCTACCTTTCGGTTTTCCCGGTTGCAAAAGATTTAAATAACAAATGGGTTGCTGCCACACGTACCGATTTACTCACCGAAGAAGCTGCAGATTTTGCCCGGCAGAGTATAGGAAACTATTTGAACGCGGTAATTGGTAATGATTGGGCAACTGCCAACCAGATTTTGCAGAAAATAAAGAAAAACCAGGAAACATACGGGGCAAATGTTATGCCTTCTGACGGGCGAATTAAAATGGAAGTATTCTATAACGACATTAACATTTTCGGAAAGCTTTCGAAGATATTTATGTTTACCGGTTTAATTCTGCTCTTCATTCAGCTGGCAGGTGTCTTCAATCCAAAAATTCAATTCAGTATCTTAAAAAGAATAGCCTTCATATTCATCCTTCTCCTCTTTATTTCGGAAACTGCCGGACTCGGAATTCGTTGGTACATTTCGGGGCATGCCCCCTGGAGTAATGGTTATGAATCGATGATTTTTATTAGCTGGGCAACCTGCCTGGGAGGAATGATTTTTGGAAAACGTTCGGAAATCACCCTTTCGCTTACTACTGTTTTGGCAGGACTCACATTAATGGTTGCCGGCATGAGTTGGATGAGCCCGGAAGTTACTCCGCTGGTTCCGGTTTTAAAATCTTACTGGCTCATTGTGCATGTTGCAATTATTACGGCCAGCTACGGATTTTTGGGCATAAGTGCACTGCTTGGCTTACTCAACCTGATTTTAATGACATTTCGAACCCCGAAAAACAATGCCCGTATAAATTTCACAGTAAAAGAATTGGTCAATATCATTCAAATTGCACTGATCATTGGTGTAATAATGCTTACTGTAGGTTCTTTCCTGGGTGGCGTTTGGGCAAACGAAAGCTGGGGACGTTACTGGGGCTGGGATCCGAAAGAAACCTGGGCACTGGTAACCATTTTGGTCTATACCTTTATTACGCACATGCACCGCATCCCCGGATTTAAAGGGAACTTCGCCATGAGTGCCGCTGCACTGGTGGGAATCAGCTCGGTGTTAATGACCTATTTCGGGGTAAACTACTATTTATCAGGACTGCACTCTTATGCACAAGGTGAAGCTGCTCCAATTCCAATGGGAGTTTATTTAGCCGTGATAGTCGTATTCTTTGTGATCATTAGTGCCTATATTTCGGAAATAAAATATAAACCAAAAGAAAGTTTGGAATCTTAATGCTTCATGAGAATTTGGTCCTTACACCCGAAATACCTCGACACGAAGGGATTGCTTGCACTCTGGCGCGAAACGCTCCTGGCAAAGCATGTTTTAAGGGGCCAAACCAAAGGATATAAAAATCATCCGCAGCTCAATCGGTTTAAAGCTGCTGAAAAGCCACTTGATGCCATTAACCAGTATTTAGCCGGGATTTACGATGAAGCACAAATCCGAAACTTTAATTTTAGCAAAGAAAAAATAGATTGGAGTTATGAACCGGTCCTGCTCCAGGTTACGCAGGGACAAATGGATTATGAAGCACAACATTTGCTAAAGAAACTGGAAGTACGCGACATAGAGCGCTACAATGAATTAAAGGACATACAAAAATGGCGCCCGCATCCACTTTTCAGTATGGTACCCGGTCCCATTGAGGACTGGGAGGTATTAGACAAATCAGGGATTCCATCTTCTAAAAGATGGAATCCCTGATTTGTATGGAAGATGCCAACGGCAGAGCCTCCCTCAACTAATTCTTTATAAACTTATTTACATAGCTCCTGCCACTTCCCGAAATCAATTCAATAAAATAGATACCCGGCTTCAGTTGGGAAAGGTCCAATTGTATACGGTTCTGAAAGTGGGTTTGCAGTATGACTCGTCCGCTCAAATCTCTGATAACGGTTGTGGTTTCGTCGAAGTCATCGGTATGAACGGTAAGGATATCGGAACAAGGATTTGGATAGACTTTAGCCTGCCACCTTTCTCCATCCTCAATACCAACCATGGTTTCATCCGAAAAATAAGAAATATTTGTTCCGGCACTTATCCAGCCCTCATTCTCCCAGGTAAAATGTTCAATTTTGTCGCTAACCACACCCTCAAAGGCGAATGCAGGCATATAAACTTCCATGAAATCCCAATCCCGTACATCGGAAGTCAGGTAATTGTTTTCCGACAGGTATACGCTTTTCTGGCTTCCCTGCCAGACTCTTTGTTCAGTGCTCCACAAATAACTGCTCATTTCAAATATTTTTTTACCCTCAGCCTCGCCGGAATAAAGCTTTTTCACCTGGCCAATCCAGTCATCGGCATCGTAATCCCACTTATAAAAAGTCTCACTTTTGAGTTCAGTCTCACTATACCTGTTCTCCTGCTTTCTTTCGGGCACAAAATCGTCTCCTTCCCAACCGGGAACATATTCCCGGATTTCGATCAAATTATTTAGTGAATCGTGCCAATACTTCAACTCAAATTTCTTTGTTGAGATATCCTCAAAATAATCGTAGGCAAATCCGGTTTCTGTATTAATATTCCCGATACTATCGTAGGCAAACACACGGTAGGCAATGGTCATCCATTTCTTCTCGTAGGTATCCCAGTCATTTAC
>JBFEWU010000530.1:0-2603 GCA_041546215.1 Draconibacterium sp.
TTATTCAGGTAAACCATGGTTAACCCAGTTTTGGACCCGTACCATTTGCGACGAATTTTACGGTACAGAAGCTTTGCACGGTTATGGATTCGGACAGGATGAAGACCAGGGGCAACTGGGTGCATGGTATGTAATGGCCGCACTCGGATTATTTGATGTTCAGGGGCATGCCAATGCCGATCCAACTTTTCAGTTGGGTAGTCCTCAGTTTAAAAAGGTTAGCATTCAGCTCGAAAACCATCCCGATAAAAAACTGATTATTGAAACGGTAAATAATTCAGGAAAAAACAGCTTTGTTCAGGACGTAAAGTTCAATAATACTAAAATTGAAAATTGCTGGATAAACCGGGAAAAGTTGATGAGAGGTGGTACTTTACAGTTTAAAATGGATTCAATCCCAAATAAGAACTGGGGAATCGGAACACCACCGGCTCAATAATAACAGATTGAAAAAACAGCTAATATTATACAATATGAAACTTGCATCACTACTAATTGTAATCCTGACTCTGGCTGCCTGCACGGGCAAAACCAACAAAAAACAAGAACTTAAAGAACAGATCAATTCCAACGAATATTTTTCGTATGTGAAAGAAAAAGCACTGGAAATTGTGAAAACAGGTTTTAACGCCGGCGATGGTTATGGCGAAGTCTGGATTCGCGACTACAACACTTTCATCGAACTTTCGGCGGAAGTATATCCACAGGAGACACTAAAAGAAAATCTGCGTGTTTTTTTCCGTTTGCAGCGTGAAGATGGGAACATCATCGATGGATTTATCCCAAAAGAAAAAGCCAAACAAACAGAAGGAGGGTACAAATACATTTTTACCGCTTTGGAGCCCAACTATGCCGGGCATAAAAATACCGTGGAAACCGATCATGAGACATCCCTGGTTCAAGCCGTTTATAAGTATGTGAAGAAAACCAGCGACACCGGATTCCTGGAAGAGAAAATTGGAGATAAAACAGTTGCAGAACGTTTGGAATGGTCCATGGAGTTTTTGTTAAACCATCGATGGAGTGAAGAATATGGTTTGATTTGGGGAGCAACAACTGCCGACTGGGGAGATGTGCAGCACTGCCACCCATGGGGGGTGTATATTACTGATGAGACAAAATACTGTGTAGATATCTACGACAATGCCATGCTTGTCATAGCCTTAAATAACCTCATGGAAATCCTGCCATCAACAAAAGAAAAATGGGGCTCTGTTCGCGACAACATTGCAAAGAATACCATGAAATATCTTTGGGATGCAAATAATCAGAAGTTCATCCCGCATGTTTACCTCGATGGTTCTCCCTATCCAGCCGATTTCAACGAAAATGAAATTTTTTACCATGGAGGAACAGCCGTGGCCATTGAAGCCGGTTTGCTCTCCAAAGACCAAATAAAAACATCGCTGGAAAAAATGCTTGCCAATGTAAAGGCATCGGGAGCCGGCTCCATTGGATTAACCATGTATCCGCCTTACCCGGCATGGGCATTTGAAAACAAAGGGATGTACGAATACGGCTATCAGAATGGCGGCGACTGGACCTGGTTTGGAGGCCGTATGATCCAGCAGCTGATTAAATACGGTTTTGTTGAAGAGGCTTACTGCGAAATGTTACCCATGGTAAGAAGAGTAAAAGATAACGATGGCTTTTTCGAATGGTACACCGTGGATAATACACCCAAAGGCTCGGGTACTTTCAGAGGCTCGGCCGGAGTGCTTTACAAGGCAATTATGATGTTTGAAGATTTTGCAAAAAAATGAATGGAGTGATCGAGCAGGGTCCGCCGGCTGGCGGAGCATGCTCGTTTCATAATTATCTAACCGCAGAGTAGAAGGGAAGAATGAAAAATCTCAGCGTCTTTGCGCCTTGGCGGTGAAAAATGAGGATCAGTTTCTTATTGTTGCAAAGGGCTTAAAATGAACAGTTAATTTAAAATACATTCAAGTGAAAACAAAACAAAAACAACTTCTTGGCTTTATCATACTGCTGAGCCTTACGCTTTTGGCTGACAATATCGTGGCTCAAACGGAAGAATTAAAAAACAAGGAATCAAAGGATGATCCCCTGGCCATGGAACTATCTAAGCATGTGTCCGACAACCAGGGATATATTTGGCCTGAAGATCCGAAGGTATTGGAAAACCTTAAGAAATGGCAGGGCTATAAGTTTGGATTGCTGATCCATATGGGACTCTATTCTGAACTGGGAATTGTGGAATCGTGGGCCCTTTGCCCCGAGGACTGGGTTACCCGAAAAGGCTACGACGACTATTATAAGTTTTGCAACGACTACAGGAACACCATCACAAGATTTAATCCGGTTCAATTCAATCCCGGGAAGTGGGCGAAAATGTTTAAAGGTTCAGGGGCTAAATACATGATTTATTCCTCAAAGCATCACGATGGATTTTGTTTGTACGATTCGAAATTCACCGATTTTAAGGTAACCGATGCCGCTTGCCTCTTTTCATCCAATCCGAGATCAAATGTATTGAAGGAAGTTCTTGATGCCACCCGAAAAGAAGGTTTGGCAACGGGGATCTATTTCTCGAAACCCGATTGGACATCGCCCTATTTTTGGTGGCCCTATTATCCACCCAA
>JBFEWU010000322.1:0-5370 GCA_041546215.1 Draconibacterium sp.
ATAGAAAACTTCAAACCAATACGATTAAAATCAATAATCACTTGCCCGGAATGTGGGTTTCAAAAAGAAGAAATCATGCCTGAAAATGCATGCCATTTTTTTTATGAATGTGAAAAATGCAAAACTATTCTAAAACCCAGGAAAGGGGATTGTTGTGTCTATTGTTCTTATGGTACGGTGATGTGTCCTCCTGTTCAGGCAGGGAAAAGCTGTTGTTAATTCCAAAAAAGTGCATTCCTTTTTACAGTGGAAAGCAATGGTTTTTAATATCCGGCAGCCTGCCCGTCTTTCCGCGACTCGGAAGCACCATAGTACACCTGGTTGGTTTTATCGTATTTAATTGCCTGGTATCCTCCATAAGGGCCCATGGCGTAACCAATGCGGTGTCCTTTGCTCATTAAGGCGCGTATGGTTTGGTAATCGAAACCACTTTCCAGCGAAACACGACCTCCATCATTCATTAATTCACCTCCCGTAGGCGAACTCGAGCCATCGTGGCTTATTCGTGGAGCATCTCCGGCTTCCTGCAGGTTCATTCCGAAATCGATAAGGTTGCAAATAATTTGCACATGTCCCTGAGGTTGCATGGCCCCGCCCATCAGCCCAAAACTAATAAAGGGTTCGCCATCCTTGGTAATAAATGCGGGTATTATGGTATGGAAGGGGCGTTTGTGTGGTTCGTAAACATTCATGTGACCTTCTTCCAGGGCAAACAGTTCACCACGGTCCTGCAAAATAAAACCCAGTCTTCCGGGGGTCATTCCCGAGCCCATTCCACGGTAATTGCTTTGGATTAGTGAGACCATATTTCCTTCTCTGTCGGCAGTAGTAAGGTAAATGGTGTTGCCCTGTTCCAACTCCCCGGCCGGGTACGACCGTGCCGCACGGTTTTGATGGATCAATTCTGCCCGCTTCTTCGCATACGCTTTCGAAATTAATTCTTCAACGGGGATGTTATTGAAATCCATATCGGAATAATACTTTGCACGATCCTCATAGGCCAGTTTCTTGGCTTCGATAAATGTATGCATATATTCCGCTGATCCAAAGCCCATTTCAGCGATGTTATAGTTTTCAAGGATGTTCAGCATTTGTAGAACTGCTGTTCCCTGTCCGTTTGGTGGAAGTTCCCAAACATCGTAGCCACGGTAGTTGGTCGATATGGGGTTTACCCATTCCGAACGATGGTCTTCAAAATCCTTCAGACTTAAAAAGCCACCCTGTTCGCGTACATAAGTTACAATCTTTTCAGTAATCTCGCCTTTGTAGAACACATCGCGACCTTTTTCGGCAATGAGTTTGAACGTGTTGGCCAGGTATGGATTTTTAAATACCTCACCTTTTTTCGGTGCTTCACCATTGGGGAGGAAAATTTCTTCGAATCCGGGGAAACGTTTCAGGTAAGAACTTCTTCCCCAGTAATATGCAATTAATTCAGTTAGAGGAAAGCCATTCTCGGCATAATAAATGGCAGGACCAAGAATCTCGTTCATTGATTTACGGCCAAATTTTTTGTGTAACTCGAACCAGCCATCTACGCAACCGGGCACAGAAACCGGTAGTGGTCCCAGCGAAGGAATGCTTTGATAGCCCTTTTCTTTGAAATAGTCGAGTGTTAACTCGTATGGCGAGCGGCCGCTGGCATTTAATCCGTAAAGTTTTTGAGTTTTAGCATCCCAAACGATGGCAAACAAATCGCCACCCATGCCGTTACCTGTGGGTTCAACCAAACCCAAAACAGCATTGGCTGCAATGGCTGCGTCGATGGCATTTCCTCCCGATTTTAATATGTCTAAGGCAGCTTGTGTTGCCAATGGCTGACTGGTACAAGCCATTCCATTTTGGGCAATTACCTCGCTGCGGGTGGCAAAATTCAACCCGGTAATTCGGTCCTGGGCAAATAGAACCGTTGTAAGTGTCAGGAAAAATAGTGAGAGAACGAGTTTTTTCATTTTTTTGGTATTTAGTAGATTATAACTTGTGCTGAGATTTTTTCAACCCTAAAATAAGAAAAATGAGGCTTATGCTTAGCTTTACTCCGGAATACTTTGAGATTTGTTGAGATTTGGCTCTTATACAAAGAAACCCGGAGAAGAGACTGAGATTCACAAAGAATACTTTAAATTCGTACCTCATATCAATATTACAGATGGAAAAATTTCTCTCACAATGTGCCAGGTATATTTATCAAAAGCATTCTCACAATTTAAAGGATTTGTGCCTGGTTTTTCCCAACCGCAGGTCGAGTGCTTTTTTTACCCAGTATTTACAAAACGAAATAAAATGTGCACATATAGGCCCCAGAACGATAACCGTTAACGAGTTAATATGCAATTATTCCAACTTGCAAAAAGGAGAAAAGTTACAACTTATCTCGCTGTTGTATGATGCATTTCGCAGGCATACAAAAACCACCGAAACCTTCGATGAATTCTACTTTTGGGGTGAAATCCTATTGGCTGATTTTAACGATATAGATCGTTATATGGTAAATGCCAAAGACCTGTTCACGAATATTTCTGACATCAAAGAAATTGAGTCGATTTTCGATTACCTGACACCTGAGCAGAAAAAAGCACTGGAACACTTTTGGGGAAGTATGGCCGTAACCGATAAAAAAGGCTTTCAGGAAAAATACACCACCATTTGGGGAAAATTATACCCGGTTTATGCCGATTTTAAAAAGCAACTCAAAGAAATGAAACTGGCATTTCCAGGGATGATTGACCGCGATGTGGTTGATAATCTTAAGAATGAAGAAAAGGAGTTCCCTTTTGAAAAGTATTATGTGATTGGCTTAAATGCACTAAATACCTGCGAAAAGATTTTTTTCACGCATTTGCAGAAATTGGATAAAGTGAAATTTTTATGGGATTACGATTGTGCTTACCTGGAAGATACAAATAATGAAGCGGGTTATTTTTTGCGCGATAACCTGAAACAGTTTCCTCAACCCCTGGATTTTGAATTGAATGCTGACCTTTTTGGAAGACGTAAAAATATTAAAATTGCTGCGGTTTCTTCGTTGTACGGGCAATCGCAGCAAATCCCAAATTTCCTTGAGGAAGTCAGTCTCGACCATAAGAAGCAATTTGATAATACCGCCATTGTGCTGGCTGATGAAAGTTTGTTATTTTCATCCCTGGGGGCGATCCCGGATCACATGGGAACAGTAAATGTAACCATGGGCTATTCGGTGCGCAATTCGGTGGTTTACGGGTTTCTGATGTTACTGCTTGCTCTTTTGAAAAATAAACGAAAGGAAAATGGCAGTTATGTGGCCTACCATCGTTATGTTACCGATATTTTGAATCATCAGTTGCTGGGAACAACTGAAGCAGAAAAAGCGAAAGCATTTGTTGCTGATCTTAAGCGAAAAAACCGCATAAGTATTGATTTAAACGAACTTAACTTTTCTCCATTGCATACATGCATTTTTAATCTTCCGGAAAAGATTGAAGATTTTAGCTCGTATTTTTTACAGGTGCTGACCATGTTTTATCAGCAGTTAAAAGAATCGGAGGCAAGCAATACCATGTTGCTGGAACTCATTTATTACATGTACCAATCCATCGAAAAGTTGGGAACGGTAGTTGCTGATGTTGTAAATTCCCAAAACCGTGAAATTAGCGAGGCGGTTTATTTCCGTTTATTTACACAGTATTTGGGACAGGTTTCAGTGGCTTTTGAAGGAGAGCCATTAAGCGGCTTACAGGTGATGGGAATTTTGGAAACACGTTGTTTGGACTTTGAGAACCTGATTATCCTGGGGCTGAATGAGAATAAGTGGCCTCGTAAATACACGGCACCATCCTTTATTCCGTTTAATTTACGCAAAGGTTTTGGTTTGCCCGGTATTGATGAGCAGGATGCCATGTATGCTTATTATTTTTACCGTCTCATTCAGCGGGCAAAAAATGTAACAGCAACCTACAGTGTGATAAAAGAGGGAATAGGAACCGGCGAATTAAGCCGTTATGGCTACCAGTTGCAATACGATTCAATTCATAAGCCCGAATTAATGAATCTTGATTTTGTTTTTGCCAATGATCCTGTGGAAGAAATTCGGATAAAAAGTTCGGAAGCTATTGTACGCCATTTGCTGGAAAAAAATTCTGAAGATCATCCGCTTTCGCCAAGCGCGATAAATACCTACCTGCATTGTTCGCTAAAGTTCTATCTGCGCTACGTGGTTGATTTACCCGAGCCCGACGAGGTAAAAGAAGAGATTGACGGGGTGGTTTTTGGAAATATTTTTCATGATGCGCTTGAGGAGTTATACAAACCGTTTATTGGAAAGGTAGTTAATAAAAACGACCTTGCCAATATGCTGAAAGACAGGGTGCGAATGGAAAATGAGGTGACCAAACAAATTGCGATTCATTACCTGAAAAAGAAAAAGCCAATCAGCGGACCCGTTAAATTGCAGGGAAAAACCTTATTGATTTTTGAGAATGCAATTACCTACTTAAAACAACTTTTGAAAGTTGATTTGAATATTGCTCCCTTTACAATTATTAGTTTGGAAGAGAAATATAAAAGATGGATTGAATTAAACCTGAATGGTGTTAAAACTTCGATTTGTATTGGAGGTAAAATTGATAGGGTAGACCAGGTAAACGGGCAGGTTCGGGTGCTGGATTACAAAACCGGAAATGTTGAAGGACTTGGTTTTTCAAAGATTGAAGATCTTTTTGACGTAAGCATTAAAAAACCTAAAAAGGAGATTCTACAGGCCTTAATCTATTCCTGGGGTTTGTCTTATGACATAAATAATGAAGCTATTCAGCCTGTAATTTACAGTTTGAGAGCTCTGTTTGACGATCATTTTTCTCCCAATATTACTCAGAATAAAAAGGAGCTTTTATTTGAAGATGTAAAAGACGATTTTGAGTTAAACTTAAGGCAGCTGGTCACTGAAATCTATTCCGGTCAAAACGCATTTGTGCAAACAGAGCATCTGGATAAATGCAAGTATTGTCCCTATGGTGTGATATGCCGAAGATTTTGATTTTCATTTGGCTAGTGTTCTCCCAGGTATTTTTTATACAGGTCGGGGCGTAACTTTTTGGTGCGCTCCACAGCCTGGTCATGTTTCCAGTCGTCGACCAGTTTGTCATTTCCACTGAGCAAGACATCGGGCACCTTCATGCCTTTGTATTCGGCCGGGCGGGTATATACCGGTGGACTCAATAAATGGTCCTGGAAAGAATCGGTCAGGGCCGATGTTTCATCTCCAAGCACTCCCGGCAATAAACGCACAACTGCATCGGTAATGATGGCCGCAGCCAGTTCTCCTCCGGTTAGTACGAAATCCCCGATGGAAATTTCCTTGCTAATGTAGGTGTCGCGAATTCTCTGGTCTATACC
>JBFEWU010000547.1:0-2396 GCA_041546215.1 Draconibacterium sp.
CTCTGTATCTTTTTTACGGTTTACCGCAATTCCATCGCCTATTTTGGCAATTTTCAACTCAAAAGTATTATTTTGTCAATCTTTAAATTTTTTCCAATAAATATGGTTATCAAACGCGAAGCCTCACTTTTCATGGCACTGCTGCCCATTGTCATTCTCATCGGATTATTAACGTTGAACGTATTGCTTTTCGACGACACACTCTCGGGCGCAAATCAGATTGCACTGATGTTGGCTGCTGCAATCGCTGGCGTGGTTGCCATGCGTTTGGGATTTGGCTGGGATGGGATTAAAAATAAAATTGTTTCAACCATAGGCTCTGCTATGCCCTCCATATTGATTTTACTTTTAATTGGTTCGCTGGCCGGAACCTGGCTGATTAGCGGTGTTGTACCTGCCATGATCTATTATGGCCTGGATATCATAAGTCCACAAATGTTCTTGTTCACAGCGGTAGTTGTAAGTGCAGTTGTAAGTGTGGCCACCGGAAGTTCGTGGTCGACCATTGCAACCATTGGTGTGGCATTATTGGGAATAGGACAAGCCGTAGGAATTAATGAGGCTGTGGTTGCAGGTGCCATTATCAGCGGAGCCTATTTTGGAGATAAGATGAGCCCCCTGAGCGACACCACCAACCTGGCTCCTGCAATGGCCGGGACCGATTTGTTTACACACATTCGTTACATGACCTTTACAACTGTGCCCACCATGACAATTACCCTGATCATATTTCTGGTAATTGGTTTCCGTTACGATTTTTCATCGGCAACGATTGATGTGGTAAATGTAAAAACCGCCATTGAAGGAACTTTTAGTACCAATCCACTCTTGTTTTTGGTGCCGGTAATTTTGTTAGCGGTTATTATCATGAAAGTGCCCCCACTTCCCTCCCTGTTAATTGGAACACTTTTGGGAGGTGTTTTCGCAATTGTTTTTCAGCCCGATATCATACGGCAAATTGCCGGCGACATAGAAAACTATTCCACGGCCTCGTATTTTTCGGTAATGAAGGCCATGTTTGGTGATGTAAGTTTAACCACACCCGACGAAAATGTAAACGAACTGCTGAGCACCTCCGGTATGCGTGGAATGTTAGACACGGTTTGGCTGATCCTCTCGGCCATGGTTTTTGGTGGTGTTATGGAATCGGCAGGATTGCTGAAACGCATCACCAAACCCATTGTTAAATATGCCAAAAGCACCGGAAGTCTTGTGGCAAGTACGGTTGGAACCTGCATATTTTTTAATACTACGGCGTCAGACCAATATATTGCACTGGTGGTTCCCGGGCGAATGTACCGTAAAACTTACCAGGACAAAGGCCTGAAGCCCGAAGTTTTAAGCCGCACACTCGAAGACAGCGGAACCATAACCTCGGTGCTAATTCCCTGGAATACCTGCGGTGCAACCCAATCGAAGGTACTGGGGGTTGACACAATGGCTTATGCTCCCTATGCTTTTTTTAATATTATCAGTCCGTTTATGACCATCCTTTTTGCCTACCTGAACATCAAAATCAGGCGCTTTATGAAGGGGGAAGTTAAGGAAGAGCTGGAAGATTAATGAAAAGGAACATATTCCATTGTGATCCACAGGACTTCAGAAGAAGGCCCGGTTATTGGAGAGATTGATTTACCTGGGCCGGAAACCGGAAAAGAACGATTTCTTTATTGACAAAGTCTCCTGCGAAAACCTAAACCAAATGATAAAGTAATCAACATGAAAACAACAGCAAAACACGATGAAAGAATAGCAAAAATGACTTTTGCATCGGTATATCCGCTTTATATCTCAAAAGTTGAGCTCAAAGGCAGAACAAAAGAAGAGCTGCATGCAGTAATTGAATGGCTAACCGGCTTTAATGACAAAAAACTGCAGGAGCTGATTGATGAAGAAGTGACCTTCGAGATCTTTTTCTCACGGGCAGTATTAAATCCCAATGCCGGGCTAATTAAGGGAGTGATCTGCGGATACCGGATAGAAGAAATTGAAACTCCTTTAACCAAACAAGTTCGCTACCTGGACAAACTGGTGGATGAATTGGCCAAAGGCAGAAAAATGGATAAGATCTTAAGAAAATCTTAAACCTAAAATCAAGATAGAATCTAACTATCATCATACGAAGCCAAACTAAAAAATGGCGCTCCGAAGAGCGCCATTTCCAGAATGTGTGGAATCCTGATTTTCACCAGAATTCTCACCCCCTTCCCAAACCTGTTATCCCTGGCGTGCTGCCAACAGTTCTTAATGCCTCTGATTTTTTATTTTATATCAATTGCAAAATCCTCAATGGTGGAATTACGTTCGAAATTCGCTTGAAATAATAGCTGATGTGTATAAGGCTTAATGAAATAAAATTAACATTGTTCAATCTGATTTTTAAAAGTGAATTATTA
>JBFEWU010000453.1:0-3483 GCA_041546215.1 Draconibacterium sp.
AATGCCTACGCACCTGCATCCTTATGTTCTCCTTCCCGCTATGCTTTGCTTACAGGGCGATATTATTGGCGTGATGTTAGGGAATGGGGAATAATACAGGCCACTGATACATGTGTTATTCCTCCCAATGGAAAAAACATGGCTGCTCGCCTTAAAAATGAAGGTTATAATACTGCAGGTATCGGTAAATGGCATCTGGGCTATAATACCAATACTACAGAATACCGTATCCCCAATGATATTGGGTTTGATTACTGGCATGATTACCGGGTGGGACCCGATGGCAAGCGCCTTAACACACAGGATACCAGAATAATGGAATACCTAAACAATGAAACAAATCAATGGATAGATAAGCAATCAAATGATAAACCATTTTTTCTTTACTTCGCTCCCATAGCCATACATACTCCAATTATACCGGGAGTTGAATATCAGGGAAAAAGCAATGGAGGGGCTTATGGTGACTACATTATGGAATTAGATGGTGCAGTTGGAAACATAATAGATGCGTTGGATCGTAATGGTTTTATTGAAAACACCATAATTATATTTACATCAGACAATGGAGGAGTGCTTGGTGCCGCCCAGGAAGCCCGTGCGGCGGGTCTTAAAGTTAATGGCAATTACAGAGGAACTAAGTTATCAATATTTGAAGGTGGTTTCAGAGTGCCATTTATTATTAAATGGCTCAATAATATTCCCCCTGGCACGACTTCATCAGAAAAAGTAAGTCTGGTTGATATATATGCGTCTATCTGGGAATTGTTAAATATTGAAATGCAATCTCCAACAGTGGAAGCAGGTGATAGCTATAGTTTTTATCCTGCCTGGTTTGATGATATGAATAAACCTATTCGGAACAATATGATATTAACAAGCTACGAAGGAATCACAGCTATGCATTCAGAGGAATGGAAATATATTGATGGTATAGTTAGGGAACCAACTCCCTATGACTTTTTTGGTGAATCAAGACAAGAGGCGGAAGCCCATGAACAGCTCTACGACATAGTAAATGATCCTTATGAAACAAATGACCTTGTTACTGATAATTCTGACAAGGTTATTGAATTAAGTAATCTTCTTCAGTATTTTAGGGAATTGGGGTATACCAGAAATCATTCAACCCATGCCAATCTTCCATTATTATCTGTTAATTCAAACGTAAAAGTTTATCCTAATCCTTGTTCAGAATATTTTACGATTGAGATAATTGATCTTGATGGAGAATGTGATATTGTTATATCTGACTTGTCAGGAAGAAAGATTTTTGAAGTAAATAAAACTATTGCCAAAAAAGTACAATTCAACCATTCTGGATTAGAAAAAGGATTTTATATCTATCAGGTTAAAAATAAAAATAGAAAAGTCGGCTCGGGAAAAATTATGATAGAGTAAATATCCTAATCGCTAATGTCCGCTGAAAATTTACCGGGCAACTTATGTTTAGTGAAGGATATAAAGTACGTAAATCTCGAATATTCCCTTTTGACATACCTCATTAAATGTTTGTTCTTTAATCCTGAATCCTCACCCGACAAACATAAAATGCATTCCCCTGAACCGTGAGTTGAAATCCTTTTTGCTTAGCCCAAACCGACGAATGCGATGGAACAATGACATTAGGCTCTTCTCGTGTGTTTATGGCTTCGGGCTGGTTGGTATGCAGGCATGTTATTTTTACTTCCCGGTTTTGAAGCGTTGTTTTTACGCCCTCTAAATTGATGTTTATATCGTGTACCACGTCACCTGCATTAATGATTTTCACCACTACTTCGCCTGAATTTTTATCGATTACAGCACTGGCATATAAACTATCCTGTCCTCTGATCCTGGCCCCCTCCGACATAACCGACAATACATTTGTACCAGTATTCTGTGCATACATTTGCTGAACGTAATAATTTGGCGTGCGAACCACTTGCAGGTTATCAAACCATATCATATCAGGTTTCCATTGCCAGGCATCGTAATGTGCAAATAATGGCGCATAGGTTGCCAAATGAACAATATCGGCATTGCGCTCCAAACCGGTCATAAATGCTGCTTCCGAAATCGCTGCCCTCAGGTTGTTATCACGGGTTTTATGGTGCGATGCGAATTCGCCTGCAAATACTTTTGGTCCATTGCGGTCGTAACGGTCATAGCGTTCTGCTGAAGATAAGAACCACTCAGGACTGCGGTAGTAATGCTCATCAACCAAATCCACTTCAAGCTCTTTCATTTTTGGCCATAGATAATCGAATTTATCTCCGTCGGGTGCCGGGCCTGAAGTTCCGATAATTTTAATCTCAGGATGTTCTTTACGAAGAACCTCAAGAAAGGGAATCAGTCGCTCCACATAACCTTTGCCCCACTGCTCGTTACCTATGCCAAGGTATTTTAGATTGAATGGCTCCGGGTGTCACATTTGGGCACGTACGCTTCCCCACTTGGAATCGGCCGAACCGTTGGCGAATTCAATCAGATCAACTGCATCCTGTATGTAAGGCTGTAAATCCTCAACCGGGACACATTCGGTGCTCTCGTACTGACATGCCAGGCCACAATTAATTACAGGGAGTGGTTCTGCACCGAGGTCTTCACTCAACAAAAAGAATTCATAAAATCCCATTCCGTAAGTCTGGTAATAATCCGGAAAGAAACGATATTCGAAGGTATAATTCCAGCGGTTTTCATTTATGGGCCGATTTTCAACCTCACCAACGCTGTTTTTCCACTGGTAACGGGTTTCCAGGGTGTTTCCTTCGATAATACATCCGCCGGGGAAACGAAAAACTCCCGGATTTAATTCGTAAAGAGCTTCAACCAAATCCTTTCGTAAACCATTTTCGCGGTTTTTCCAGGTTTCAACCGGGAAAAGAGAAATATGGTCGAGGTCAACTTCTCCTTTTGATTTAAGGATAATGCGGAGTTTTCCTTTGGCATCCGTCGAACTGGATTTTAGGATACATTGGTATTTTTTCCACGCTGTACCATTAACAATAAGTTCCTCACTGCTAATTACCCTCTCGTCGGAGCCAACCAGTTCCATAAGAAACTTCTTATCCAAAACATCCGTTGCCCGGGCATAAAATGAGAACCGGTATGAATGGTTCTTTTTAAATCCAATTCCACGGAAGCCGTTATTTTCCAATCCTGTACCACGACGCAACCCTGTTTCGCTTAAACGCACATAATTAGGATTCCGGTCGAAACAAGGCGATTCTGCCTGTACCGTAACCTGGCCAAAAGGCAACCAGCCAACAAATGGCTGATGAAATTCAAACGAACGATTTTTTATTAACTCGGCATACAAACCACCATCGGCCCCAAAGTTGATGTCTTCGAAAAACACGCCCCACATATCGGGCTGAATTTCGCTACCAATATTTTTCACATCAACCATAAAATTCTTTTGGGCAAATGAGAACTGGCTCCAGGCTACTAGTATAAAAAAGGTAATTTTAAGTCGCATATTTATAATTTTAGTTGTTTTGT
>JBFEWU010000194.1:0-8862 GCA_041546215.1 Draconibacterium sp.
GCCATAAACCCATTTCCCCCCGTATTTGTCGGTCAGAATTCCTGTCGGCAAACGAAAAATTGCTCCTGTCAAGACAGGAATTCCCATTAACCATCCAATTTTTACCGGTCCCCAATCAAAAACCTGATTGTTCACCAAAAATGTAACCAACACCCCATTCAGCATCCAGACTGCAAAGCAAATGGTAAAGGCCAGGGTATTGAAAAAGAGCATACGATGGGATTTGGACGTGGCAATTTGTTCCATTTTAAGTAGTATTAGTTTTTTGGTTTAATATTTTTCAATCCAAAACTTCTGGTCAACCTAAAGCTCAAGATCGTTCCAGAAACCCGTGGAAATGGCCAAAATCGTGGAACTCTGAGTGGTCATTGAATCGCTTTATAGGTTAATCAGATTTTTCTGATTGCATAAGTTAAGCAATTTTAAATAACTTTTTACTGTAAAAGTGTACCATATGTTACAAAATGTAAATTGATTGAGCAGGATTTTCGGATAATTAGATTATTGGATTTTCAGACATGAACCAGGAACACTGA
Organism: Draconibacterium sp.; assembly: GCA_041546215.1. GTDB lineage: Bacteria > Bacteroidota > Bacteroidia > Bacteroidales > Prolixibacteraceae > Draconibacterium. The sequence goes on from JBFEWU010000194.1 coordinate 537, forward strand.
ATTTTGAACTCTAAACATTCCAAAATTCTAATATTCGTTTAATCCAGATATCCTGTTTACTGATTCATGCGTCTTTACTCTTTGTTCTTTGTTCTTTTCTTCGTACAATGCTTAGCTCTCATTCCCGTATTTATCAAATTGAACTGATTTTATCATTTTGATAATACTCCATATTCCCCGCGAGCCCTTATCCTTTTGATATAATGCACGTTATCATTCAATGTGTTCGTGGCATAAAACTTGCAAAAACAAATGCTCAAAATCAGTCAGTAATTAAAAAATTGAACATAATGAAAAGAAAAATTGTATTTCCCCTCATTTTAGCCCTGTTAACCATTGGATTTTTGGGTTGTCAGGAGCACGATTTCGACAACTCTGGGCCTTCAATACTCGACGTTAAAATTGAGGCATTGAATAAAAGTTTTTCCTTGCCCACTGACGGTTTAAAATCGGCAATGGCCGACTCCATTTACGTGGAATGGGACTCGGTACACCTGATGGTATCGTACGTAAAGTTCGAAGCCGAATTAAAAAGCCAGGTTACCCACCGCGACTCCATAGAAATTAGCTATAAATGGACCGGCCCGCAGCTGGCCGATTTATTAAATCCTGAACTTACCTTTGGAAACTTTTTACTGCAACCCGGATTTTACGATGAAATTGAAATCGCGGTGAAAGGGAAAAAAGAAGATGCCGGCGACATTCCGGTTTTTTACATGCAGGGTACGTTTCACGGAAGTACTGCAGCATTGCCGGTTGAAGTCAGGATAAACGAAAACATACAGTTTAAAACCGAAAAAGACAGCGTTGAAGTTACCGGGGAGAACATGGATATCATTAGTATTATCCAGCTCCGCCTCGATGAGTTAATGGAAGACATCGATCCTGAAGATTTGGATAACGCAACCCTTACCGGGGGTGTAATTATCATTTCGGAGGAAAGCAACCGAAACATCTATTTCACCATCATGAAAAACCTGGGGAAAAAGCATCGTTCCTATTACAAGCACAAACACAACAATCAGAAACAGTATGATGATGAAGACCATGATGAAGACCATGACGACGACGACCATCATGACGACGACCATGATGACGATTAAGTTTTGATATCACTCCGAACCGTAAAAAAAGAGACCTGCTTAAGTGGGTCTCTTTTTTTTATGAATATCGGCCAATCAAGGATTGAACATCGAAATAGTAAAAATCCTTGATTTCATCCTTCAGAAACGAGGTGAATAAGAAAGGAAATTCAGTTTCGTGGGTAATATCTTCAATCCTTGATTCACAATAATCATAATTTCTTGCTTAATGACGGCCTTCATATGTGGAAAATCGATAAATTCGTATGGCCGCACATTGCATATACCTATAACCAGTAAATAGCTTTAACTATGATCCGGAACAACAGACTCGACAGCTTTAACCAAAACCTGGACACTATCGTTATTGGCTCTGGCATTGGCGGTCTTTCAGCTGCTTTGTGCCTGGCACGTGCCGGACAAAAAGTACTGATAATTGAACAACACAAGCTGCCTGGCGGCTGGTGCCAGAGCTTTAAACTAAACGGTTTTCGTTTTTCGCCGGGCTTGCATTACTTGGGTGGACTCCAGGAAGGTGGATCGTTGAACACGCTCTACAAAGGATTGGGCCTTGCCAACGACCTTGTTTTTTACCGCATGAATGCCAGTGCGTACGAGCATGCGCTGATCGATGGTGAACGCTTCGATTTTCCAAACGATTTTAAGGCCCTGGTGGATTCGCTCTCCCGGCGTTTCCCGCATGAAAAAGAGGGTATTCGCAAATACCTGAAACTGGTGAAAACCATCGGACAAGAAATTCAGCGCTTTTCGCGACTTAACAGCCGGAAAGAAAAAATTGCAAATCTTTGGAATGTGAGGCATTTGGTCATGTATCAGGGGCAGACTGTAAAGTCGGTATGCAATAAATACATCCATGATCCGGTATTAAAAAAAGTGATAAACATACAATCAGGCGACCACGGTTTACCCCCTGGTGAGGCCAGCTTTTTAGTCCATTGTGGCGTAATGGATCATTACTTTCATGGTGGATTTTATCCCCAGGGCGGGGCGGGTGCCCTTGTAAAGGCAACACTCAGGAGCATTAAAAAATATGGTGGTGAGATTATTTGCGGGCAGACCGTACAAAAAATACTGCTCCAGAAAGCCCGGAAGAACACTGCCATTGGTGTTGAGTTGGCAAACGGAGAACAGATTTTTGCCCGGTGCGTGCTTTCAAATGCCGATCCCGGTAAAACTTTCAAACACATGGTAGGCCTTGAAAACCTGAGTCAGAAACTACAGGCGAAATTAAAGCAAACCACGTATTCACGCTCTTCGCTTATTTTGTTTTTAGCGGTTGATATGGATGTGCGCAAAGCCGGAATCGACACCGGAAACCTCTGGGTGATGAATGGAAAAGATAAAGAAGAGGACCAGATTTTCAATGAGTTGCTGCAGGAAGATTTTTATTCCCAGACCGGATTCCCGTCACTTTTTATAAGTTGCACCACCCTGAAAGATCCGGCTCATTTTAATGGCAAACACCACATCCTGGAAGTAATTGCTTTTTCAGACTACAGCCGTTTTAAGGCATTCGAACACAAACGAGACAGCAGGGAATATCTGGAGCTCAAAGAAAAGATAATGGAAAAGTTTATGGTGAGCCTGGAAAAAATAATACCAGGAATAAAAGAACGTGTTGTTATGAAAGAGCTGGGTACACCGCTCAGCAACGCCTTTTATGTAAACGCCACCGAGGGGAATGTTTATGGTACCGCGAAAAACCCGCGTCAGGTAGGACCTGGTGCCTTTACCCCCGAAACTGAAATTAAAAACCTTTACCTGTGTGGAGCCAGTGTAACTGCACACGGAATCGCAGGAGCCAGCTACTCGGGACTTGAAACAGCAGCCCGGATTTTAAATTGTAAAAACTCCGACCTGCTTCCGCATAATCCGGAACAAAAAATTAACATTATTGATGCAGATAATTAGGTAACCTTGCAGGCATAAATACCCTTTTTTTATGGCAAAGGCAGGGTTGAAATACTGCCAGAAATACATTTTGCCATAAACGACACCTATGCTGATAAAAAAAATAAAAACCATGTTCCATCCCGATCGTTACCACGGCTGGGGAAAAACAAAAACCTATTTTGAAGGCTGGTACTTTAAGCTGATTACAGCAGATGAGCAAAATGCTTTTGCCATTATTCCGGGCATTGCCATGAACGATGCCGGGGAAAAACATGCCTTTATACAATTGCTCGATGGAAAAGCCGAAACAGCCGAATACTTCACTTTTCCCTTTGATGCCTTCCAGGCACATGCATCGCGCTTTGAAGTAAAGATTGCCGGAAATGTATTCACCGGCAACAGCATTGAGCTTAAGCTGCCCCAACTGCGGGGACGTATTCAGTTTACCCATACCGTGCCCTGGCCCTCGAATTGGTACTCGCCCGGAATTATGGGGCCCTATTCTTTTGTACCCTTTATGGAGTGCTACCATGGCATAGTAAGCATGAATCACGGGCTGGAAGGCCAGCTGGACATAAACCAGCTGCCCATTGACTTTACGGGTGGCAGAGGCTATACTGAAAAGGACTGGGGCCATTCTTTCCCAAGTGCCTATATCTGGATGCAGTCCAACCACTATAGCCAGCCGGGCATCTCCTTTAAAGCCTCTGTGGCCAAAATACCCTGGCTGCGAAGTTCGTTTGTGGGCTTTATAGCCGGATTGTATGTGGAGCAGAAACTTATTCAGTTTACGACTTACAACCATACAAAACTCCTGCGCTCCTTTGCCAATAAAAACAAGGTAGAGTTAATCCTGGAAAACCACAGCTATCGCCTCGAAGTGCTTGTCCGGCGATCATCAGCCACCCAACTGGCTTCGCCCATTGCAGGATTTATGGATGGCCGGATCAGCGAAAGCATGAGCTCCGAAATGGAAATAAAGCTCTTCAATAAACAAACGCACGAATTGATTTTCCACGACAGAGGACGAAATACAGCACTGGAAGTTGCCGGTAAAATTGAAGAGATCATGATATAATTACAGTATAAGAGACGGCGTACACGAAAATTATCCCGCAGGTGTATGGCATTATTCGGGTTTTATTATCTTTATAGAAAATCAATGTTATGGAGGATTTGCTTTACAAGTACAGCACCCGAAAAACAGTCTTAGTATTGATTCTAATCACCAACATTGTTTATGTCATCATGATGGCATTCACCATTCCCCGGGTAGCAGGTTTTGCCGTCGGAATGAAGTTATTGGATTTGATGCCTGCAGGTTACGACTTCGAATATGTGCAGCGGCTATTTACCGCGCTTGGAGAGGAAGGACGTTCAGCCTACCTCCGTTTACAGCTGCCCATCGATATGATTTATCCGCTGTTGTTTGCAGTTTGTTACTGCCTCTTACTGGTGTGGCTCCTGAAAATCATAAATAAACAACACACAAGGCTTTTTTATGCCTCGTATTTGCCTCTTTTCGCTGGCAGTGCCGACTACCTCGAAAACATTGGAATTATTACCCTGCTCAGGCAATACCCTCAATTTACAAGCGAAAGTGTACAAATTACCAGTCGCTTTTCGGTGGTAAAAAGCTCAATCACCACGGTATATTTTATTGTGGTACTTATGGTATTGCTGGCCATGGTATGGTATTGGTTTCGGAAAGGGAAATAAGAATTACAAGGAGTAAAAACAACCAAGATGTCGAACTCAAGACTATTATACATCGACAACCTCCGTATTTTACTGATTAGCCTGGTGGTGCTGCTGCATTTTAACATAACATACGGCGCTCCCGGCGACTGGTATTACAACGAATCGGAGGCCGGAATGCCCGAAGTTATTCTGCAAGCCATGTTCAACATTACGAACCAGGCCTTTTTTATGGGCATGTTCTTTTTTATTTCGGCTTATTTTACCGCTGCCTCCATACAGCGAAAAGCCACCGGAAAATTTCTTAAAGAGCGCATGATCCGGCTTGGCATACCACTGCTCGTTTTTTATTTTATTTTAAATCCACTCACCAATTTTATTCATTACAATTGTATCCGGCACGAAGCCGTAAGCTTTACCGGTTTTCTTACCAATCCTAATGCATGGGGATTTGGCCCGATGTGGTTTGTCGAAACCCTGTTGATATTTACCCTGCTCTATCTACTAGTGCGAAAGCTAAAATGGAGAATCCTCATCAACTTCCCCGGCACAAAAATTATTGTCCTTGCTGCTTTTCTCACCGGCCTGTCGCAATACCTTATCCGCATTTGGTTGCCGGTTGGCTGGAGTTTACCACACACCAATTTACAATTCCCATTTTTTATGCAGTATATTTTTATGTTGGTTTTTGGTGTTATCGCATACCACAACAATTGGCTCGAAGCCATAAGTTTTAAAAGTGCCAAAGGCTGGTTTATTTTTTCCCAGCTTATGATTCTCGTTGTGTTGCCAGTAATGCTATACCTGGGTGGCAAAGAAAGCGGCATGGAAGCTTTTGTGGGAAGAGGAACCTGGCAAAGTTTTAGCTGGGCCATTTGGGAACAACTGGTGGGTTTTGCCATGATTCTTGGATTGTTGGGCCTGGCCAAAGAATACTGGAATAAGCAGGGATATCTTGCCCGGCAGCTTTCCAGCAGCGCCTATGGTGTTTATATTATTCATCCACCCGTTATTTTGGGTATAAGTGCATGGTTTGTGGGGTGGCAGCAAATTAACCAGCTGTTTAAATTTATGGCGCTGACTCCACTGGCCCTCCTGCTTTGTTTTCTTCTGGCCTGGCTAATCAAGCAAATTCCGGGAGTGAATAGGGTTGTTTAGAAAGATCGCTATCCCCTTGTTCCCTGTATTGTTACAGGTATCCGCCAATACAATAACAAGAAAATTCTTCTACCTCAGGAATCGAGGTTTTGTCCTTCAATAAATAGTTTGCGGAAGCATCGAAAAAGGTTTGGATTTTAGGCAAGTTAACGTCCGGGGCGGTATCAACTACCTACTCAACACTCCCTGGCGAATAAACCTCTATTCCCTGGTGTTAGCTGCACATAAACCCGGGATTAACCTTTCGCCGTAATTTGCGTACATAGAACAATCAAACTAAAAACAACTAAAATTGAAAGCATGCAAAAACTAAATTTTCTTTATTTAGCAGTACTTGCTGTATTTTTTGTTCAGTGCACACAGGAGCAAAGTCTTGAAAAGCCACCACTGGCACCTGAGAAGCCGGTTACCAACTCTTACTTCGGAACCACCATTACCGACAACTACCAATACATGGAAAATACGGAAGATACTATCGTGTTGGCCTGGCTAAAAGCACAAGCTGATTATTCAAAAACTGTACTCGGAAGCATTGATGCACGGCAGGAACTGCTGGATAAAATGTACGAATTCGACAGCCGCAGATCGGTTACGGTATCAAGACTCCGAATTACCGATAACGACCGTTACTTTTACCTGAAAACCACCCCGGACGACGATACCGGGAAACTATTCTACCGCGATGGTTATGCCGGAGAAGAAAACTTACTTTTCGATCCGGAGACATTCGGCAACGACTCAACGGTAAAGTATGTGATAAACAATATTAATCCAACCCACGATGGCGAATACCTGGCCTTTGGAGTAACTCCCAATGGCAAAGAAATGGCCACTTTAATGATTATGAAAGTCGCTACCAGGGAACTTTTGCCCGACCGTGTTGAACAGGTACTGAACTTCATTTCGTGGCTACCCGGTAAAACAGATTTCCTCTATATTCGTACGGGCTCGGAAAATGTCATGGATTTTAATTTCTATGTAAAGGCAAAAACGTATCGGCACCGGTTAAATACCAATAATGCCGATGACAAAGTATTTTTTTCGAAAGAGAAATACCCCGGACTTGGCCTCGGACAAATGGATATTCCGGTTGCTGCCTACGACAGGGATTGCAACAAGATCTTTGCCCTGGCCGCAAATGTCGACAACAGGCTAAAGGTTTACTTTGCACCGGGCGAACAGCTGAATAACGATGACATTAAATGGCAACCCTTATTGGATCGAGAAGATGAGGTTTATAACTGGTACAGCACGAAAACAGATTTATACTTCTATTCACCCAAAAATGCGCCGAACTTTAAGATCCTAAAAGTAGCGATTGATAACCCGGTGATCAGCGAGGCGGAAACCTTTGTTTCGGAAGATCAGGAACAGAAACTTTCGAATTATGTACTAACGAAAGACGGTTTGTATTACACCCTGAAGCGTAACGGCGTGGAAGAAAAACTGTTTTTCAAACCCTTCGATGGAGAGAGCCGAGAACTCACACTGCCTTTTACGGCAGGAACGATTACGCTTCAGAATAAGGGGATCGAGTTCAGCGACCTCTGGGTAACCTTGTCGGGGTGGACCAGTAACAGCCAGCGATTCAGATACGACCTGGCTGGTAATACCTTTGTAAGCGAGAATTTATCTGTTAAACCCGAATTTCCCGAGTACGAAGATCTGATGGTGGAAGAGCTAATGGTAAAATCACACGATGGTGTGGAAGTTCCTTTATCCCTTATTTATAAGAAGGGACTGGAGAAAAACGGAAGCAAGCGCTTACTCTTGTTTGGATATGGTTCCTATGGCATATCAATTGATCCGCGCTTTGGCCCGAGCACCTTACTGTGGTGTCTCGAAGACGGCATTTATGCTGTTGCCCATGTTCGGGGTGGCGGTGAACTGGGAGAGGAATGGCACAAAGGCGGATTTAAAAGCACAAAACCCAATACATGGAAGGATTTTATTGCCTGTGCCGAGTATATGGTTGAGCAGGGCTACACCACTTCGGATAAAATTGCCATCTACGGCGGAAGTGCAGGAGGTATTTTAATCGGACGCGCAATGACCGAACGACCCGACTTGTTTGCCGCTGCTATTCCGGCCGTTGGTGTAATGAATGCCGTTCGCACCGAGTTGGAGCCGGGAGGTCCTGCCAATATTCCTGAATTTGGAACAGTTGAAGATTCGGTAGAATTTTTGGCCCTTTATGAAATGGATGCCTACCATAAGCTGAAGGAAGGTGAGGTTTACCCGCCAACTTTAATTACTGCTGGAATGAACGATCCCAGGGTAGCAATATGGAATCCGGGGAAATTCGCTGCAAGGCTGCAAGTGTTAAACCAGGAAAATAATCCGGTGGTTTTCAGGGTGGATTATGAAGCCGGGCACGGCATCGATAATGCCAAAAGCAGAGATTTTGAAGAACTGGCCGACATACTGAGTTTTGCGCTCTGGAACACCGGAAGTAAAAAGTACGAGCCAGCAGC
>JBFEWU010000259.1:0-6919 GCA_041546215.1 Draconibacterium sp.
CGTAATTCTGACAATACCTTAATTAAAGAATACCTGGATTGGGCCCCTTCCTACCCACTGGCAGAGGGGATGAAGAAAACTTACGACTGGATTAAAATTCAGATGCAGGAAAAAGCAAGCCGATAATTCAAAATATTTGCCCCAATCTTATGGGTTGGGGCTTTCTTATTTTCCCTCTTCGCCGGCAGGTGAGGGATTTTTTATAAAAATATTGAGCAATTACAGAGCACAGAATACCTGATTTAATATTGGGTATAATCTCACAACTAAAAATCTAAATAATGAGCGATAAAATTGTAATGATAAGTGGTTGTTACGATTTGTTACATGCTGGACATGTGGCATTCTTTAAAACCGCGGCACTGTATGGAAAAGTTCATGCTTATGTGGGACAAGACCAAAATATTAAATTATTGAAAGGAAAGGCACCGTATTTTTCGCAGGAAGAGCGCAGGTACATGGTTGGTGCCATTCGTTATGTTGAAAAAGCAAGTGTTGCTTCCGGAGCAGGAATGTTGGATTTCGAACAGGACATGAAGGATTTAAAACCAGATCTGTTTATTGTTAATTCTGATGGATTTACGGAAGGGAAAAAGCGCATTTGCGAAGAAAATGGCGTTGAATTGGTAGTACTCGAACGTATTCCCGAGGAAGGTCTTCCTGCCCGTTCAAGTTCCGATTCGAAAAAAGAATTAAAGTTTCCTTACCGGGTTTGTTTGGCTGGCGGCTGGATGGACCAGCCCTGGGTATCAGAAAAACATCCCGGCTCGTGCGTGGTGGCTCAAATGTGGCCTACACAAGATTTCAACGATCGTTCGGGAATGGCAACAAGTTCACGAAAAGTGGCCATGGAACTTTGGGGCGACCAATATCCGGCCGGCGATCCGGTACGCAATGCGCAACTGCTTTTTGGTGCCGAAAATCCTCCCGGATCGGAATATATATCAGGGACACAAGACCACATTGGTTTATTGGTTCCGGGGGTAAGTCGTATTGATTACGATGGGAAATTCTGGCCAAAACATATTGAAAATACTGTGGACCCGGAAACATGTGAGTGGCTTTCGAGTGTGCTTAACTTTGCTCCGCTTCAACCACGCCCCGATGGCTACAATCCAATTTTAAGCCAAAATCTCAATCCAAAAATTATTAAACGTTTGGGTGAATCGGGCCAGGCCTGTTACGAGGCCATCCTGAATAAAAATGTGAAACTCCTGGGTGAGTCCATGAAAGAAACGTTTCTTGCCTGGAGCGAAATGCTTCCCTACACTGTGCCGGATTGGGTAATGGAAGAAATGAAAACCAACTACTTTCCTGAATATTCGGGAGCTATCACTTCGGGTAGTGGCGGCGGTTATATTGTATTCCCCACAGAAAAAGAAGTTGAAGGTACCATAAAAGTGAAAATCAGATTTTAAATGCTGTGGAGATGGGCGGTTCAGGCAACAAGAACGAACGCGTTTTGTTAGTTGATCGAAGTTTTCCCGTTTTTAGCTTTATCCCGCAAACCATCAACCAGGCCTATTCTGTTTCTAAATTAAATGAATAAGATATTGAATTTGTATTGATGAGGATTAAAAAATCATTTTAGTACATTGCAATTCTAAAAAATAAACACAATGGAGAATTTATATACACTGATTATGGCCGGTGGTTCGGGTACCCGTTTTTGGCCGCGAAGTAAAACTGTAAAACCAAAGCAGTACCTGAACATATTTGGCAATGAATCACTGCTTCAGGATACAATTAAACGTTTTTCCACGTTCACCGAAAATGAAAATATCTATGTCGTATCGAGTGCCGCACAGGCTAAGGTTTTGGAAGAACAAACCCAAATGCTTCCGAAAGAAAACCTGATTTACGAACCCATTGGGCGAAATACGCTGCCTTGTATTGGTTTGGCGGCCATGTATGCCGAAAAGGAAAATGCAGATGGGATAATGGTGGTTTCACCTTCGGATCATTTAATCGAGAACAACGAACTTTTTAAGGACACTGTCCTGGCAGCTGCTAAAATTGCTGATGAGCGCGATGGAATTGTAACCATTGGGATTACACCCAATTACCCGGCTACAGGCTATGGTTATGTGCAAACTGCCGAAGATATTACCAGAGCCGAAATAATAAAGCAATTTAAAGTTGAACGTTTTGTTGAAAAACCGGATGAGGCAACCGCCACCGAATACCTGAACCAGGGCGGTTTCTACTGGAACAGTGGTTTGTTTGTATTTAAAATTTCGGTATTCTTAAAAGCAGTTGAAGAGTTTGCACCAGAATTATATGCCGATTTACGTAAAATACAAGCCGGGCTTGGAACACCGGATTACCCAAAAACTTTAGATACCATATACCGGGCCGTACAAAGTATTTCGGTTGACTATGGAATTATGGAACACGCTAAAAATATATACCTGGTTGAAGGTAATTTCGATTGGAACGATCTGGGAGGTTGGGAGTCGGTTTATTTAGCAGATAAGACCAAAGATGAAAACGGGAATGCAGGTGCGGGTGAAGCCATGTTTCTTGATACTAAAAACTCATATGTTTATGCCGATGAAGATAATTTTGTTGCATTGGTTGGACTGGAAGATGTAATTGTAGTAAAAGATGGAAATACAACCTTGGTTTGCAAGCGAGAAAATGCTGAAGACATCAAAAAAATTGTAGAACAATTAAAAACTGAGAATAAAACTCAGTATTTATAAAAACCGAATGATCTAATAAGGGCAATAGGAGTTGCCGATGTTAGATAATTTTTTCATTTTTGGTGGCTTAAAAACTGAAACTTATTAAGAACGAATAAAACTTATTATCAATGAATGCCATAAAGAAGATTGTTGTTGAAAAGAAATTTGTAGTCCCCTTTATTCTAATTACCAGCTTGTTTGCTCTCTGGGGATTTGCAAATGATATTACCAACCCAATGGTTGCTGCGTTTAAAACCGTAATGGAAATTTCCAATGCAAAAGCAGCAATGGTGCAATTTGCCTTTTATGGGGGGTATGCTACAATGGCAATTCCGGCTGCCTTAATTATTAAACGATACAGTTACAAACTCGGAATTATTATCGGTTTGGCTTTGTATTCCGTTGGAGCTTTGTTGTTTTTCCCTGCGGCACAATTCGAAATCTTCGGATTCTTTTTGGTTTCGCTTTACATTCTGACCTTTGGTTTAGCATTTTTAGAAACCACTGCAAATCCTTACATCCTTTCCATGGGCGATCCGGCAACTGCAACACGCCGCCTAAACCTGGCGCAGTCGTTTAATCCAATGGGATCGATTCTGGGCATGTTTGTGGCCTCAAAGCTCATATTATCATCTTTGGAATCGGACAAAAGAGATGCTGCCGGAAATTTGATTTTCGACACCTTAAGTGCTGCTGAAAAAGCAGTAGTTCGTACAAATGACCTGGGAATAATCCGAAATCCCTACGTGATACTGGGATTTGTGGTTATTGCTATGCTGGTAGTTATTGCCGTAGCAAAAATGCCTAAACGCGAAAGCGCCGACCATGAAATTCACGCCAGGGACTCTTTCAAAAGGTTGTTTGGGAATAGAATATACCGTGAGGGCGTGCTTGCCCAGGTGTTTTACGTGGGTGCACAAATTATGTGCTGGACATTCATTATTCATTATGCCGAGAATTTAGGGCTGGCAAAATCGCAGGCACAGGATTACAACATAGTGGCCATGGCTATTTTTATCGCCAGTCGTTTTATCAGCACTTTCCTGATGAAATATTTGAATGCCCGTTTTATGTTGATGATTTTTGCCATTGGCGGAATGTGTACCATATCAGGAGTAATTCTAATCCAGGGAATGCTTGGTTTGTACTTGCTGGTTGCCACTTCTGCATTTATGTCGCTTATGTTTCCTACCATCTACGGAATTGCTTTGGAAGATGTTGGCGACGATGCCACGCTTGGGGCAGCTGGACTGGTAATGGCAATTGTAGGTGGTGCATTAATGCCACCATTGCAAGGTTTAATCATCGACCAGGGAACCATTGGCCCGCTTCCCGCGGTGAACTTCTCGTTTGTGCTTCCATTTATCTGTTTTGTTGTTATTGCCATCTATGGCAGAAGAACATACCGGGCCTTGAAGCAACAAGCAGCATAATTGTAAAGAATTTATAATGAAATGCTCCGGATGAGTCTTAAAATCTATCCCCATGGGAAGAGAAGCTGAAGGAAGAGCTAAAAATGAAATACAAAAGATATTGCAAAGCGTTAAGCCTTGAAGACGATGTTCAATCCATTGAGGCGTATAAAAAAGCTCATGCCGCGGGGGCTGCATGGCCTGAAATTACCAAAGGAATGCGTGATGTTGGAATCGTCGACATGGAAATTTATATTTTAGGAACACAGCTTTTTATGATTATGGATACCCTTGCTGGTTTTGACCACGATAAGGCAATGAGAGTTTTGGCAACAAAGCCTCGCCAGTCGGAGTGGGAAGCTTATGTCTCGCGATTTCAAAAGACTTCTGCAGAGGCTTCGGCTGATGAAAAGTGGCAACTGATGGAATGTATTTACAAGATGGGACTTTAGGAAACTTTTATTCTCAATCGTGGATTTCAGTTGAGAACATATTTTAATTAAGATCTGAGAATGACCGATTCTGAATCTGTAGTTAAAGTTCAAGCTTTGAAAAAATAAAAACAAAAAAAAATGAAAATTCCAGTTCTGTTTATTGCTCTATTGGTTCTTTCAGCTTGCCATTCAGCAACCCAAAAAACAAAAGAAGAAGTAAAAAACCCAAAATACCAGGAAAACTGGGAATCACTGGCAAAGCATAACGAAGAGCCCGACTGGTTTCAGGATGCCAAACTTGGAATTTATTTTCACTGGGGAATTTATTCGGTTCCTGCCTATGGCAACGAGTGGTATCCCCGCTGGATGCATTTTGAAGGTTCAAAAGAATACAGTCACCATTTAACAACCTACGGGCACCCATCGGAGTTTGGCTACGATAAATTCGCAGAAATGTTCAAAGCCGAACATTTTAATGCAGAGCAATGGGCAACATTGTTTGAAAAAGCCGGAGCACGATTCGCCGGCCCGGTGGCTGAACATCACGACGGTTATTCGATGTGGGATAGTGAAATTACTCCCTGGAATACCAAAGATACAGGTCCGAATCGCGATATTACCGGAGAACTTGAAAAAGCCATAAAGGGCAAGGGAATGAAGTTTATCACCACATTCCATCATGCGAAACATTTACAACGTTATAAAGGGAAAGAGGCAGAAGAGATAGAAAACAATAAGCAAAACAGGAGAGGGGCATTCCGACATAGTCACTACCCTTTGTTTGAAGGAATGCCACCGGCCCGGGACGATGCTAAATTAAATTATTTGTATGGCAATATTCCGGAGGAGCAATGGTATGAAGAGGTGTGGTTCGGAAAACTAAAAGAGGTAATCGATAACTATCAGCCCGATATTATTTGGTTCGATTCGTGGTTGGATCAAATACCAGAGGCGTATCGCCAAAAGTTTTGTGCCTATTATTTAAACGAAGCCGAAAAGTGGGAGAAAGAGGTTGTAATTGTGCGTAAGCAAGACGATCTTCCCTTAGATTGTTCGGTTGATGATCTGGAAAAATCGCGTAAGAATGAACTGGAGAAAAAATCGTGGATGACCGATGAAACTGTTTCCACCGGAAGTTGGTGTTATACGCAGGATTTGAGAATTAAACCTGCTGCCGATGTATTACATGTTTTAATCGATATTGTAAGTAAAAACGGTGTACTGCTTTTAAATATTTCGCCGAAAGCTGATGGTACGATTCCTGCCGATCAGCAAGAGGTATTGTTAAAAATGGGACAGTGGTTGAAACAAAATGGGGAAGCGATTTACGGTTCACGTCCGTGGTACACTTTCGGTGAGGGACCAACCAAAGAACCCGAAGGGCACTTTAAGAATCACGCAGCCTTCCTTAAAATTAAATATTCAGCAAAAGACATACGTTATACAACGAATGATGGTAACATATATGCTACGATATTAGGACGGCCGGGTGCCCATAAAGAATTGCTTTTGAAAGCCTTCTCGAAAGAAGAATGGAAAGATGCAAAGACCATTAAAAATGTGACTATGGTGGGTAGTGAAGAAAAAATTATTTACGAGCAAAGTGAGGCAGGACTAAAAGTTACTACTCCGCCAAATGCAACAGATGAAATGGCTGTTGTTTTTAAAATTGAGTTATAAGGTTCAGAATTTTTGAATATGGAAGCCGTTTTTGATCATTCAAAATGGCTTTTTATGTAAAACAAATTGGATTTCAAACTTGTTGTTGTAAATTGTAAAAAAGAATTCAAAAATGAACGCATACCTATTTTTAATCGGGCTTTGTACCATAATTATTATTTCATTTTTCACCAATATTTTGGGAAGAAGAACCAATGTACCCAGTGTTCTCATTTTGATTGGTTTGGGAGTTGGAATTCAGTATGTTTTAACCCGGTTTAATATGGAACCCAATTACTTCAGTTCATTGGAAGTACTTGGAATTGTGGGTTTGATAATGATTGTACTGGAAGCTGCACTCGATCTCGAATTAAAAAAAGAAAAGTGGCCAATAATCTGGAAATCGTTTACCATTGCTTCTTTTTCCCTGGTTCTTACCTCAATGGCCATATCATTTTTTATCATGATGTTTATTCCCGAAATGGAATTTTTACCGGCCCTGGTTTATGCAATGCCACTATCCATCATGAGCAGCGCCATTATTATACCCAGTGTAGCAAACCTCACATCTTATAAAAAAGAGTTTCTTATTTACGAAAGTACTTTTTCCGATATTTTGGGGATTATGGTATTTTACATGATTATTGAAAACATTCACGTGGAAGGAATGCGGCAATTGAGTTTTGCCATTGGAAGCAATATTTTTTTAACGATTATTATATCCATC
>JBFEWU010000040.1:0-20126 GCA_041546215.1 Draconibacterium sp.
GGTCTTCGTTCTTCCTTTGAGCTTCGAGCTTTCAGCTTTGAGCTTCTTCGGTCTTCCGACTTCGGACTCCGGTCTTTTTCGTTGTCATTTTTTAAACCTATGTATTTTCCTGGTAGTGTTTGTTATTCAGATTGATAGTAGACTACAATTTCCACAGTTTGAGCATTGTAGTCAATTTTACCCAAGGTGTACCTGATTATATTTAACCTGGTTTTATCGGACAGGAAGTTTTTCAATTCCTCTTCATTACTTAAATCGATGGTTTCAATTTTTTCATGCAAAGTCATTTTCTTAATGCTGCCTCCGTCATTGTAGTTCAGTCTTTCCAGTATATAAACCAAAAGCACCAACGCGGTATTTGTGAAAAAGAGTTCGGCGTAACTCACTTCCATACTGGATAATGCGTTTATTACTGAAATTCCGATAACGAGGAATAAATAGGTCATTTCGCGAATTGGAATTACCTTGGTCCGGTACCGGATAATACCAAAAATGGCAAAAAGACCCAGTGCAAAACCCAATTCAAGTTTAACGCTTTCCAATAAAATGCAAAGGAAAAACACAACGGTACCAATTGAAAAAAAGCTGAATAGAAAATCTTTTTTCTTTCGTTCACGATAATAAATTCCTCTTACAATTAGCGTGGTTACCAATAAATTAAATATAAAACGTATTACCAGCTGACCAAAGTCACTGGTGTTCATCAGGCTTATTCCATATAACTGGAAGTCGTTTACGCTTTGCAGCAAAATTGTCGTTATCATAATTGTTTTAAGTTTATTAATTTTAGGATGTTAGCAAATGTTGGATTTATTTTCCTGTTAATTTTTAAGAAACTTTTTTACAACAGTTTCACCATCGATTAATTTTAGTTTCACAATATAGTATCCTTGTCGGAAGGCAGCAATATTTAGCCGATGGAATTTTGAATTTATTACATCGTTCATCACCAGGGAACCGGTGATGCTGAATATCTGTAACTGTTCTATTTCATGAGGTGATTGAATGTTCACGATATTATTTGCCGGATTAGGCCATAAAGCAATTTCCGGTTTGCTTTGGTTAAAGGCCACATCGGTAATATTACAGTTACCCACCATGTTTTTGTCCAGCCATTCCAGGCGTGTGGAAATCCAGTTTCTAAGTTTATCAACTTCACCCTCATAGGTATTGGGTTGCGCATCCACTTCGGGTGCCCCCACGTTTCTGCCCAGTATATCCCATTTCTGAAAATGTTTAAGCTGGGCATTTTTTACTTCGTTATACACCGAGTCGATTATAGCATAAATGTTTTCATCACTAAGCTCATTTTCGCGCGCCGAGTAATACGAGCAGCTTGTCTGGTTTTTAAATTCGGTATCATAAAACAGACGTATCATCCAACCCGGAGATTTTACTCCGGGGTTACAGTCGTTTACTTTGTAAGACCAGCCCGAGCCATCAGTGGCTTTAAAAATATAACATTCATTTATATTTTTCCATGCCCAATCGAAATCCCAAACCGGCCCGGCCGTAATTTTGCCGTTTTTATCTTTATGAAAATAGCGGCTTTTTTTAAAACCGTCGTTGTTACGCGAAATTTCGCTTACAATAAAATAGTCGATAAAACTTTTAACATCAATGTATTTAGGATAACCATTTACCGGATCGGCATAACCTGCACTGTACAATTTCGTTTCGTACTCAGTTACATAATCTTCAATATAGTTTTTTTGCTGATAAGTGAGTTCATCCCAGTCGGGATCATGATATACGAAATGCACCTTAAAATCGGGGTGATTAATGGGCGAATAGGGGGATAGCCAACTGTCGCTACTGTTCCAGTAATCGATTTTAAAAATATAACCTCCGGTTAATTCTTCACCAGCATTGTCATCTTCTTTTAATTTGGCGATGTCCACGCGGTTTTTATCGCGTTTGATTTTCTCGGTTAATAAATATATTCCCTGGTATTGACCATTAATAATCACATCAACCAGGCGTGCACGGGGAGCATAATGCCCCAGAGCCTCAAATAGCTTATATCCCAGTATATTTCGCATAAACGATTTATCGTTGTAATTGGAAAGTAAGGTCCAATCGTTTTCTACGGGCATGCCAAGCAGCGAAACATTGTTATTGGTACCATCGGCGTTCCTGGTTTCCAGGGCAAAAGGTTTTTGCGGATAATGTTGCGAAGAACTTCCTCTCCGTTCAATTCCGATATGGCCGTTGTAATCATTCGGCGTATCGGTATAACGGTTAAGTCCATTCTCATTGTCAATAATTTTCATGCCAGCCATAATCTTTGGTTCATCAAGAATGGTTTTTCCATCTGTGTCTATGATGATCAAAGGCAGTTCTGTTGAAAAATCAGTGATGGTCTGGGCTTTCAATTGAGATGAAGCAATGAGAATTAAGGAAATAAGTATGAGGCTATTTATATTTTTCATTCGTTTATATTTCTATTTTATGATCCGTCCCTCCGTCAGCTGACGGACAAACCAGCTGAACTGCTTACCCATGCTCCCGCGCGATTGTATCGCGTGGGATGATTTAAAATCATAACAATGGTCCCTTATAAAATTATCCTGCGCCACGCGATACAATCGCGCGGCAGCGGCGGGCAACCTCTTCTTTGGTTGTCATTATTGTCTAAAAATCTGAATATCCTCCCGTCTTTGCTCTATGTTCTTTGCTCTTTACTCTTTGTTCTATCTTCATCATTCTTATCTCTTAACCAGTTTTATCCTGAAAATTTGTCCTCTTTCATTGGTGAGTTTCAGTATATATGTTCCGGTGTTGATATCATCTATATTGAAGGTATGGTTCCCGGATATCTGGTAAATGGCACCCGATTTTACCATGCCTGATGACATGGAGTAGAATGCATACTGCCATTGGGTATTGTCTCCTGCACCCGGCAACGAAACCGTAAGTTTGTCGCTGGCAGGAATGGGATATGCGTTGATATCGGGGCTATGAACCTGGTTTACATCGGTAATGTCTTTTTCTATACATCCGCTTACATCCAGTTCGGCGATGCTGGTAAAATGGTTTCCATTCTGTTCCGAGAGGGATTTAATTCTCAGGTATTTCCCTGCTTTGGGTGAGAATACCACCGTTTTCATGCTGGCGCCTCCTGAGAATTCTCCACTGTGAACCGGTTCTCCCTACTGCGTTTTATCCTTCGAAACATAGATCTCGTAATCCTTAATTCGGCCATTCGAGCTGCTCTGGCGGGGCAGGTATTTCACCTTACTCACCAGGTATTCTTTGCCCATGTCGATTTGAATTTCATGGGGTTGCCCGGGCTTCTGGTAGTACCATTCCGTGTGCCAGATTGTTCCGGCATCACCATCGAATGCATTTTCTGCTTTACCGTCTTCACCAGCTGTTTCCTGGCTGTCGGCATAAAGCACGGTCCAGATGCTTTTATCAACTTCCGCCGGATTATTGCAATCATCAACCGAAGGGCAGGTGGTTGTTGAAACCATCTCGTTAATGGTCTTTTCGTAGCTTGTTCCGTTCTGTGTTACCTTTAGAGTAACATCGTAACTCCCCGGACTGCCCAAAACGACTTTTGGATTTCGTGTATTTTTGTTACTGATAAATTCCGGTTCGGGAGTGATTTCCCATTCCCAGGTAGCCGAGTTATGATTTAAAATGGAATGGTCGTCGAAATACAAGGTATCGGCCATACAATCGTAGGTCTGTTTTGCAACCCAGGGATTTACCACTGGAGTGAATTCTGTTTCTGCCATGGGGCTCTCCCAAACACCTGAACTTCCGGCAACACGTATTTTGCTGTCGCGATAAAAAGGTAGTGCAAGGTTTACATTGTTGCCGGCCAAATAGTTTGTGTTATAATCATTCCAATAGGGTTGCGATTCGTAACGAATATAAACCTTCGATTCAAGTCCTGAAATTCCCTGTGTGAATAAATACACCAGATCCTGACCGTTATTTGTAGGTTGAATGAGCAAACATTTGGTATATCCCTCCAGACCGTTCGTCCAGTCTGCCCAGGAATTTCCACCATCAGCCGATCGGAATATTTTGCCAATATCACTCGACCAGGCTCCATTTTGCAGGCAAACATATATCTTGTTTTCGTCGTAAGGAGAAATGACAAAGAATAGTTTCCCGTTCCAGTAGGAATCTCCTGCCGATCCGTTGGTCAAGGCCGGTTTGTGTTCCCAGCTTTTGCCACCGTCCTCACTTCGGTACAATCCTTTGTTTATGATATCGGCATACATCACATCCGGATTTTTATGGCTGATTTGAAAATACCTGATTTTATCGGGAAATTGGAAAAGAAGATCGAAGGACTCGCCCGAGTCATAACTTCTCCACATGGCATTGCCTTCTCCCACATAAATGGTTCCGTAATAATTGGGGTGGTGAACCAGGTTACTTCTTCTTCCACCATACTCATCCATATTTGGGAACTTACTGAAAATAAAGCGTCCTTCAGCTACCTCTGTGGCTGTTTTTGGCAGTATCCAGCCATTGCCTAAATCGTTAAACGCAACGTGCCGGCTTTTTCCTTTTATCACCCATCCTGTGGCCGATTCGGCTCCGCCCATTCGCAAGGCTTTATCTCCGTAAAAATCAGCAATGGCAGTATTCCCGTTGTGATAACGGCCACCAACAATGATATCTTCGTTCCATCCCTGGTCGAAGCCCCACATGGCCGAACCGATGATGCCATTTGTGCGGGAGAAATAATTATCCTGGCTGGTGAACAAGTCGCTGGAAAAATTAACTCCACCATCGGTAGCAACCCACATATCTCCACTCTCCAATATTTTCATATCCTGAATATCGGGATGGATGGGGAACTCGCCCCGGTATCCTCCAACACCTGAGAAATTAATGCCTCCATCGCTTGATTTCCATAAAGAACAGGTTCCCCAGAAAACCAGGTTTTCATTGTTTGGCGAAATTTCCAGAACAAGGTCGAAGTAGCCCTGTCCATTGGTAAAACCACCTAAGCCACCCACAGAGCCATATTCTCCTTTCCTGGTTTCCGTCCAGGTGAACTTACCATCGTTAAAGGTCCCTTTTAAGATAAAAGGTACATTTTCATCTCCTTCCTTCGCCAACAGTGTGGCATAAAGAACATTTGCGTTAGCTTTGGTAACGGCGAGCAGGCCTCCCGAGGTTTCGGTGTAGGTAGACGGAAAATTTGGATCTTTTGCAAAGTTTTCGCCATTATCAGAAGAAATTACGATTTCATATTTTCCCGATGTATTCTTTGTTATTCCATAAATTGTATTCGGATCCCCTGCATTAAACTCGACATCGTAGTTCCGTTGCGACCATTTTCTGGTCCAGCTATCACCGGCATCCTTACTGATATACAAACCTTCGAATGCTGCAGCAATAATGATATCGGCATTGTTTGGATTTATTTTTAGCCGGTGTGCAGCAAATTTTTTCCCGGGAGCAAGCAGGGGAGTCCAGCTAATTCCTCCATCCATCGATTTATGAATCTGTTTTCCGGCTGAAACATAGACAATGTCGGCATTTGACGGGTGTATGGCAACGGCAAGTACCGACCCTCCGAAAAGATAGTTCTTTCCCATCTGTGTCCAGCTTAAACCTTTGTCTGTGGTTTTATTTACATACCCGGTTTCGGTACCACAATACAAAATCTCTTCGTTGCTCATAGCAACATCAATGGAATAGACATTGACCTGCCATGGACATTGTTCGGGGCTTCCGTCTTCATTCAGGCGATCAGGTCTTATGTTTTCCTCGTTTCGCCAGAAGGTTTCCTTTGGACCCAGAAAGGTCCAGTCGGCTTGATTAACAGAAGTTGATTTTTGTAAAATTTGCGCTGATTTTTGTGTCGTATATTGTTGTTGATCCAAATCGGACATATCGGGTACTATTATTTCTCCGTTTTGGTTTATCCAGGGCTGAACTGCTTTTATCCAGATTTTATAATACCGGATTATTGCAGATTTTTCCGTGGGATGATTTTGTATATAGCTCGCAAAGCTCGTTTTGATTTCTTTGTAATCAACCGGATATTCATACAGCATTTTTTTCCAGCCCGTATAGGAATCAGAGTAAGCCGGTTTGTATATTTTTGAAATCCCCGGAAGTTCATCGTAGGGTGTAAATTGGCTTTGACTGTATAAGTTCAAATAAAAAACGCCAATCAAAATCAGGGTAGTCAGCAAAAATTTCACTTGTATATAATTAAGTTAATATGTTGTTTTTCAATGCATAGCGATCGAGAATGTCTTACTCCGATGCTTAATGGCCCATGGAACTCGCTCTACCGGAGGGCAGGCATGATTAATATATTCATTCCCTTTTGTATCAGCACCTTTAAAATATTGTCACTGTCATGCTCGTATCATTCGCGCAAAATATTGCTAGGGCATTGTTGTTCAGTACTATGTGTCTCAAAATTGTGAATTGGTTTTCATGGCCGATAAAACCATTCCATCCGTCGCTCTTACATAAAATGTTACAAAAGAAAACCCGTTTTAAAACGGGTTTTCTTTTTTTTATTTAACGAATCAATCTTCTACTCTATTACTTGTCCGTAAACATTAAGTTCTGAAAGGAAAGTGTAATTATTTGGACCTTCAAGCGCCACAAATTTAAAATACCTCGCTTCAGGTAAGAATGGTAAGGGGAACATTTGTACATCATTCGTTTTCGAATTGAAATCGAAGGTTCCCTGATCGGTGAAGTTTTGGCCATCGTTACTTGTCAGAATCTGGAATTTTGTATGGCCACCACCATTTCCTTGTCGTCTGGCACAATCAACAGCTAACATCCGAACTGTTTTCTTCATGTCGATTGTAAAATGATGAGGGAAATCAGGAGATGAACTTTCCCAGGCCGAATGCCAGAATGTACTTAATACATCGTCGAGTACAGCTATCACTTTTCCCTGGTAATCGTAACTGCTCCAGTTTGCTTCAGCCGGTTCTTCCGAAGAGAAATCGATAACTTCCCATTCTGAACGATCCAGTTTTGACGCCACTTGACCGTATACATCCAACTCGGCCAGGAATGCGAAGAACTTAGAACCCTGGGTAGCTGTATATTTAATATAGCGGGCCATTGGCAGGCTGCTTAAGTTATAAGCCATACTGTCCAAACTGGCGTCGTAACCAAATGTTCCCTGGTTTTCAAAGTTAACACCATCCAAACTGGTTTCAATTCTGAATTCAGTTTGCCCACGTCCGTCTCCCTGGCGACGGAAAGTCTTTATTTTATTGATCTTCACAACATCTTTTAGGTCAACCGTAAAATAATGAGGATATCCCGGTGAGGCTCCATCCCATTGTGAATGCCAGAAGGTTCCCAAATTATTGTCGATGGCCGCCGCCGCCTGGCCCTGAATGGGTGGTCCCCAGTTCGCTTCAGCCGGTTCCTCGGTAGAGAAATCAATAATTTCCCAATTTGTTTTAGGAATTTTAGTTCCTTCAAACTCGATAAACATGGGCAAAGTGGTTGTTTCTGCAGCCGATTCAAAGGTATCAATGGCATTTTCTTCAGGAATATAGAAGGATTTAAACGACATGGTTCCTTCCGATTCCCAGCCTCTGATTACCGTTGTCTCATCTTCAGGCAGTACCGTTTGAGTAACCGGTGTTCCTTCCGAATTATTGTAAGTAATTTCAACTCCGGTGTTCCCTTCGGTAGGTGTTCCCCAGGTTACCACCAGCGAGTCGATGGTTCCACCACCTGTTATTCCTATTATGGGTCGATTGGTTAAGATCGCTTCAAACTTTTCAGCATAAGAAGCTCCCGAGGTCTGTTCTTTCACCGATCGGTTGCCGTTCTTGTCGACGGTATAGATTTTAAAGATATACGACCTTTCTTCCAAGCCATTTATATCAAACATGATAGAATCAAGAGGTAGATTAGGTGTAATGTTGACGGTTTGTGAGCCGGCACCTTCGTCCCATTCTACAATACATTGATTTACGTTAACTGCGTTTATCAGGTAGTACTTGAGCGAAATCCTGTTTCTACCTGCAAAGGTTTGAATTCCCAGGGGCTTGGCAGCATAAATAATGTCGCCATCCGCTAAATATTCGCTGTGTATATCTTCCATGTCCTGGCAAGCATTAAAAAGTAATGCAATCCCAAAAATGAAAGTTAGATATAATTTTATTTTTTTCATTTGTTACTTTTTTTAGTCAATTACTTGTCCCCAAAATGTAATTTCAGCAAAGTGTGAGAAACCGGTTAATCCCCAGGTTTCATTCACAACAAGCCTGATGTATCTAACCTCAGGATCTTCCAGTGTAAATGAGAACTCATCCCCATTTGCAAAATGTTCCTGATCTTCGGCTGCTGTACCACCTTGTTGCGATGGGCGAATGCTCACACAACCATTGTTGTATGGAGGAGTAGCTACTCTTAGCGGATACCAATTGTCAAGGCTGCCGTCTTGTGCAGGCTCATCTTTGGTTCCCCATACGTCGAATAAACGGAAATTACCGTGACGATAGAAGAAGGTTTGACGTTGAACAATATTCAAGCGACTTAAACGAGCTGTTACACCCAGGTCAACCGTGAAGTATTGAGGCCAACCAGTACCTGCCCATGTATGGTTAAAGGTATTGTTGTTATCGTCGTAGGAGTACTCGTAGCGGCCTTCCCAGGCACCCCAGTCGTGGTCGTTGTCGAGTGTGATTTTGTTGAACTTGGTTTTGTCCAGTTTTTCCTCGAATAAGGGAGTAACGATAGTGCTTGCCAGTTCAGAGACATTATCCCAGCGGTCGCGAACAACAATACCAAACTCTTTTTCTTCAGGATCGAAACCACGAACGGTATATTGTCCGTCGGTTACACCGGAATAAACAGTTTCCACCAGCGACAATTCACCTGTCGAATCGGTAGCCATAATTGAAAAAGCCAAAGGTGCATTGTTTTCGTTTTTCCACTTGTACAAAACACCACCAAAATCGGCAACCATTTCTATGGTTTGTTGAACGGCGTGAACGTCGGGCAATTCAGGATTTACCTTTACGGTAACCGGTGCCGATATATTTTCGCTGCGGTCAACCGCATAAAGTGTAACGGTTTTTTCACTGGTATCGCCAAATCCTTCAACTTTTAATGAGCTTAAAAAGTTTGAACTTTTGGCCTCAACCAATTCACCATTGGCTAAGGTATATTCTGCTTTTACGTATAGCAAATCTTCATCGGTAGGTAAGGTGTACGATATAACTGCAGCCCCTGGCAGATTCAATACCTGTGGAGAGCTTACCGGTCCCGGAGGGTTTGAATCCTGGAATAAAGGTTCTTTTACATCTTCTTCACATCCTCCAAGGAATGCAAGAACACCTGCTATTGCAAATAAAAATATTATCTTTTTCATTGTCATATTATTTTAAATTTGACCACTTTCTCTTACCATCCCGGGTTTTGAACCAGGTTTGGATTCTTAATAATCTCATTCTCTCTTAAAGGCCAAAGGTAATCTTTGAAATCGTAGGTATAAACCGGTTCACCGGGTTGTGGGAATACAGTGGTTACGTTGTAAAAACCAAGTCCCTTACCATTAATGTTCCACCCTTTAATCGGTTCATTCATATATTTTTCAGCCTCTTTCCAGCGGCGTAAGTCCCAAAAGCGTTGACCTTCGAAGGCCAGTTCGATTAAACGTTCTTGTCTGATGATCTCCCTCATCCCTTCCTTTGTTGTCGGTTTCGACGGATTTGAAGAATAGTTCGACCAACTTTCAATAACACCTTCCAAACCTGCTCTTTCGCGAATGATATCAATGTACTGATATACTTCGGCATCCGGTGCACTTTTAACTTCATTTAATGCTTCGGCATAAAGCAGGTATAAATCTCCCAAACGAATAATGGGGAAGGGGAAATCGTAATAGGCCAGCATGGTGTTGGTGTTAATACCATTGTTCGGATTGATTAATTTCTTCACAAAATAACCGGTAGCTGAAAATTCACCCTGGTTACGCTTCGTTGCCAACTCTCCATTGCGCGTTTGCACGTAGTAATACGTTGGATCCAGAAAATAGGTTCCACGGTCGAATGCAATACTCGCATAAAAGCGTGCTTCGCGATCGAAGTGCAATTCGGCAGTTTGCTCACCCGAACGTATGAAATCGCTCTCTTCGGTGGTGGCTGTTCTTAGTTTGTAGCGGTCTTCGTATTTGAAAGCAGGATCTTCATCAATTGGAACACCGTTTTTCGTGTAGAATAATTCGGCCATTCGCAAAGTAGAGGCATAAAACTGGCTAACCGGGTTCGAAGATGTAACCTGGATGAGCAGGGGTACGAGCATACGTTGATAACGTTGGGCAAAAGTGAAGTTTGTAGTCCCCCAAATTACTTCGGGTGTTCCACGGTCGGTTACAATGGAACGAATTACTGCTTCACGTTCCAGATCTTCCGAGATGTCGGCTTTTGTTGTATAGGTAGTAACCAGCGAGTGGCTGGCTTCCAGTGCCGATTCGATGGCTTCTTTTGCCGCATCGGCAGCCAGTTGCCATTTGTTGGCATCGTAATTTTGGTTAAACAAGTTAATTCCCCGGTTGTCAACCACCGATGCATAATCGGCATTGCCGTTAAACAATGGGCTGGCAGCAGTGGCGAGTACTCTTGCCTTAATGGCCAAGGCCACGGGCTGTGTTACACGGCCTAACTCCAAAGTTTCCGACATTAACCTTTGTGGCAAGTCCGGAACGGCTTCATCGATTAACTCAACAATATAAGCTACCACTTCATCGACCGGATCGCGGTATACTTTTACATCCTCGGTATTGGTGTAGATCGGTAAGTTTTCTTTTACAATCGGGATGGCACCATATGAACGGAATAACCAGAAATGGTAAAAAGCTTTTAAGAATTTGACTTCAGCTACCCAGCGTTTCTTTTCCAGGTCATCAAGGTCAACTGCGTTGTCGATCTCTTCTAAAAAGATATTACAATCGCGAATGGCTACATACAATCCTTTTCCCCGCTGTCTTCCATCCCAGAAATTCAGGTGAGGATCGGTGGTGTTCTGAAGACCACGAGCAATTAATTGTGAGTTGAAAGAACTTCCTACTCGTTCTTCATTAATCCAGATTTCATCTCCGGCAGCTAATCCGGGATTTACCCATGGATCGCCCAGGTTAGGCATGTAATTATAGCAGGTTGCCAGAAAGCGTTCAGCCGATGCCTTGTCAACAAATGCATCGTCGATGGTTGCAACATTATCAGGCACTACATCCAGGTATTCGCTGCATGAACTTGCCGCGAAAATCAACAGCAGTGCAAATAGTTTTATTTTTATATTCATCATGTCAATTTTACTTTTAATGTTAGAATGCTACTTGTACACCAAGGTTAACTACACGTTGAACCGGGTAACCAAGTCCGTTTCCACCCATCTCGGGATCCCACATCTTGAATTTTCTGAAAACCAGAAGGTTGGTTCCGCTGAGGTAGAAGCGGGCATCTTCCAATCCAATTTTGCTAAATAGTTTTTTCGGCAGCGTATACCCAATTTCGGCCGACTTTAATCGCAGGAATGATCCATCCTGCATAAACCAGGTATTTCGAGTCGTATTGTTTGGCTCCGGGGTATCCGACAAGCGCGGCCATGTGGCGTAAATATCGCGGTTGGCTTCCGACCAGTAACTGTCGGCATATTCCTGAAGCAAAGCATTTGTTTTGAAGTAATTGTCGAAAGGATCGTTATTGTAATTGTAATCAACAAAAGGAGCAGTTGCACTGGCGTCGATCCAGAATGAGGAGCGGGCAGAACCCTGGAAGAATACCGAAGCATCAAAACCTTTAATTCCTCCTGAAAGACCAAAGCCATAAATAATTTCAGGTGTTGTTGGGTAACCAATTGGCACACGGTCGAGTTCTGTAATTTTATCATCGCCGTTTATGTCGCGGTATTTTATATCACCGCCTCTTACGACACTTCCACTAAAAGTTTGTGCCGGAGAGTTAATGACTTCCATATCGTCAACAAATAAACGTTCGGCCAGGTAGCCCCATTGCTGGTCGATGGGCTGTCCTACTTTCGATAACCATGGAGTAGCGCTGTAATCGGGCTCTTCCACTTTTTCGAACTGTCCCCTGGCATAGGTAAAGTTTGCACGACCCGTAAGCCAGGCACCGTTGCCGAAAATGGCATTATAATCAACCGACACGTCAATACCTTTACTCGATGCTTCTCCAACATTTGCTTTTGTTCCGGCTTGTAATCCAAAGGTTGAAAAGGCCAAACGGTCCATTAAAATATTGGTCCGGTACTCTTTAAAGAAATCGGCCTGGATATCCAATTTATCCCATAAACCCAATTCAAAACCCAAATTGGTCTTTGTGGCAGTTTCCCAGGTGATTTGGTCGTTGGCATAACGCGAAATAGATACACCGTTTACATCGTACATACCGTCGGTACCCCAGTTGTAGCCTTTATCTGAATTATTAATATTTACATTCGACAGGTAAAAGAAACGATCGCTGGAAGATCCAATCTGGTCGTTACCCACCAAACCATAAGTTGCTTTTAGTTTCAATTTTGTTACCGTTGAACTTATGCCCTGCATAAATTCTTCCTTGGAAGCATACCAGGCTACACCGGCCGATGGAAAGAATCCAAATCTCTCTTTAGCCGAGAAACGTTCTGTTCCGTTGTATCCGAAGTTAAACTCGGCAAAATAGCGTGTGTCGTACGAATAGGTAAAACGACCTGATATCCCAAGGTTTCGGCTCGGCAACGAGGCCTGCAAAGTTCCCTCGTTCCCCGATAAATACTGGCGCATAATACCTACCATAAGTCCGCTTAGACCATGTTTTTCATTAATCTCGGTATCGTACATTAACGCAGCTTCCGAATAGAACGATGAGGAAATCGATTTGCTTCCTTCTTCATACGATAAAGAGGTTCTGCCTTCGTTGGCATTTAAAACCGTTAGTTCATAATCATCGGTGCGTGGATTATAGTCTGTAACTGTGTAGTAGAAAGGATTGGAGTTACGACGTACATCGAAATAAGCATTTCGTGTGGTGTTCCCCAGGAAACGGGCACGTAATCCATCGGTAATAAAGGATAAATCCTGCTTTAGTTCGAATTGCGCAAGCATCAGGGACTCGCTGTATTCTTTATAGCCGCGTTGTAATTCGGCGTATGGATTTATCATGCGACCCCCTTCGTAATTTCCATAAAGTGTATGTTGTGTACTTTGGTGAGCAGCATCGGGTTGGTACACTGCCGGGAAAAGAACCGGGTTCGATCGCATAATGGCTCTGTACATTTGCGTACCCCCTTCAAGAGGACCGCTGTAATCGTCAAATGTTCCATGAACACGTACAATGGCTTCGGTGGTATTTGTAACGTTAATATTAATGTTTGAGCGAATCAGATAACGTTTCAAATCGATGTTACTGCTGTAATCGTTGGCATTGTCAACATTTAAAATCCCATTGTCTTTGGTAGCTGAAGCCGCAATGTAATAACGCGCCACTTTACCACCACCCGACATGTTCACATTCAAACGCTGGTTCATGGTGTATTTCTTTAACAACTCATCTTGCCAGTCGGTTTGTGGAAATGCCATTGGATTTTTTCCGGCAATGGTATTGTCGATTTTATTTTGAGAGTAGGGCAAAAAACCAAGCGGATCCCTGGTGCGAACGGCCTCGTTATGCATTTGCATGTAAGTAATGGGATCGGCAAGATCAATATTTTGAGTAGGTTGCGAAATTGAGTTTTCGAATCGTACGCTTACCTTGGCCGAACCTTCTTTACCTTCTTTTGTAGTTACCAAGATAACACCGTTTGCTCCACGAGCACCATATAATGCGGTTGCAGTAGCATCTTTCATAATCGAGAAAGCTGCAATGTCATCGGGGTGAAGACGACCCAGATCGGTTGCCGAAAGCTCAATCCCGTCAATCAGGATAAGTGGCGATTTGGCATAACCAAAGGTGGTAACCCCACGGATAAAGAACTGTGCATTGTCCTGTCCCGGCTCACCACTTCGCTGGTACGAAATAACACCCGACATGCGACCTGCCAGGGCAGTGGTTAAGTTACTTGCCGGAACCCGTAATTCGTCGGGGCGAACCGTTTCTATGGATGCAAGTACACTTTCCTTTTTCTGCTTGGCGTAGGCAACAACAGTAACATCTTCAAGTTCTTCTGTTTTCTCCAGCAGTGTAACATTAAGAGTACTTTGGTTATCCACATCTATAACCTGTGTTTCCATTCCAATAAATGAGAATACCAGTTTGTCACTGGCAGTAGCCTCAATGGAGAAGGTACCGTCAACATCGGTAATAACACCACGTGTTGTCCCCAATACGGTAATGGTTGCTCCGGGAAGCGGGGCACCATCCTTGTCTTTAATTATACCGCTGATTTTTTTGTCTTGCTGCCCGGCCGGCAACGTCTTTTCAGCATCGAGTTCTTCTTGTGTCTTTTTTCGAACGATAACTGTTTTGTCATCAATCTCGTAGGCAAAACCTTGCGGAACAATGTATTTGTCCAGAATGGTTTCAACCGAAGATTCATTTTCATTGATGGTAATTTCATCTAAATCTTTAAAAAGATCGGAGCGATACAAAAAGGTAAACTCACTTTGACCCTCAATTTGATTGAAAATTTCGTTCACCTTAACTTTGTTCGCCTTTACAGTTAGTTTAGTCGATTGCGAGTATAGGCTTGCAGTGGATTGCAGTACACTCAGCAAAATAAATAGTGCTGTAAATTTCATAAATAAAATACATCTAAACTCCCCAAGGCGGAGAGCCTGATTCTTTCTTTTTTTCATAAGTTTGTAAAATATTAATTCAACATAGTTTGTTAACTGTGTTTACGGGAAGTGTTGGTCGCGCTTCCCGTATCTTTTTCAAGATTTAACATCTTGATTTAGTCTAGTCTACATAAATTATTTTATCATAGGCAGTAAATGTTATTTCATTAGTTTTAACTAATTGGTTAAGAATAGTTTGTATGTTTTCGTACTTCTTTAAGTTCCCGTTAAAAGTGATGTCTTTGGCCTTCTCATTTTTAAAGTGAAATTCAACATCATACCAGCGGCCAAGTACATCTGTCATTTCATCAAGGCGCATGTTGCGGAAATAAAAGCGACCATCTTTCCATGACACAAATTCCCTGATGTCAACTTTTTGTTGATCAAATTCCTTTAGTTCTTTTTTATAAATACTTTGGTAACCCGGATTTAATACTTGCTCCAAAGCATCCTCCTTTGTTGTTGAAAGCGCAACTTTCCCTTCAACCAGGGTCGTGGCAACATAGTTGTCGTTTGTATATGATTTCACATTAAATGATGTGCCGTAAACTTTAACCACGTGTTCTCCCGATGTTACAATAAATGGGCGCTTTGGATCGGATTTTACATCGAAAAATGCTTCACCAACAAGTTGGATATTTCTTTGAGTTCCTTCAAAAACCACCGGATATTTTACGATCGATTCAGAGTTTACTGTTATTTCAGATCCATCAGAAAGTGTCAGGCTGTATTCCCCTCCACGGGGAACGATAAGTGTATTGTATTTAATTTCCTTTTTTACATCTTCCTCTTTGGATTTTTGTACTGCTTTGTAATCAAGCTGGCTATGATGGTTTTTAATGGTTACTTCGGCTTCTGTTATCAGGGTATCCTTCGCCGATTCCAATTTGAGTTCCTCACCACTGTCGAGTATCAGCGTGGCTTTTTTTACTCCGGGTTCAAATTGAATATTTTCAATGCTAACGAATTGTTCCTGTTCACCCGTTAATATCTGGGTGCCAAAATAAGCAGCAACACAAAGTAGAACAGTGGCAGCAATTCCGATTCTCCAATAATGTAGTCTTTTATGTTTGGGGGCTAATTGTATATTTTTCCAGGCCACAGAAGAACTGGGTTTAATATTTTCGGAGTCAGGATCTATGGCATATTGCTCCTTTAACTTATTAAAGTACTGCTGGTGCCTGATGTCATCGGCAAGCCACTTGTTAAGTTCTTCCTCCTCGGTAGTTGTTAGAGAAGCATTGAAATATTTCCAAATAATGGAATAGTCCAGGTTTTCGTTCATTAAAAATAGTTTAATCTACAGCTAAGGCACCTGCCGTTTTAAAAAGGTTTACCTGGATGGGAAAAAAATTAAAAGAAAAAGAAATAACCAGTTGCTACTTCAAGCATTTTGCGGATAGTATGCCGGCCTTTATGCAATTGAACCTTGACGGTATTTTCGCTGATCGACATCTCTCTGGCAATTTCTTTGATCGAAAGTTCCTCCAGGTATTTTTTGTGGAATACCCGGTACATTTGGTCGGGTAGTTTGGATAGCGCCGATTTTATGTCTTGAATAAGATCATCGTCTTCCAATAAATGATTGTCTGATGTGGCCATGACGGCTTCAAGATAAAGCAGTTCGTGCTTATCTTTTATTTTAAGAGCCCGAAGTTGATTTAAACAACTGTTTTTTACGGCCTGGTACAAATACGATTTTATGGATTTTTCCAGTTGAATGGAATCAGAATTTTCCCAAAAGTATATAAATACACCCTGTACTGCATCTTCTGCAGCTTTACTATCCAAAAGAAACTGATTGGCAAATGATACCAGGGCATTATAATGCTCATGAAAAATCTTTTCATAAATGAGGTTGTTTCCCTTTCGGATCTCTTTAACTAAAAGCTTTTCACTACGCACAAATAATCGTTCGTTTAAATAAAGTTAGGATGTAGCTTTGTAATAATTCCAATATTTACAGCGCAAGATATGAAAATATTTAAAAAGAACAAGTTTTGATAGAAATGGAATTAATCTTTGAAAAAGGGATTTTCGAACTGATCATCATCCTCCAGCTCAATGCCCTCCGGATCGGAGCCAAGATCGCCTGGCGCTGTATTCTTTCTATGGTTCATATCGTGCAATTCTTTTAATTCGGCATTGAATTTTAACATGTGTTTGTACTCACGTTTCAGCTTCCAAAGTTTCGGATAGAAATAAAAAGCAGCAACCAGGTAGCCAAATACTAAGCAACATAAAAGAATAACCACAAGTGGCGCGTCTGTTATTTCCCAGAAAAATACGTTGATGGTAATATCCATTGCATTTTGAAGCGTAAATATTACCAGAAGCAAGGCCAGGAGTAAAAGGATCACTACTATTATCTGCATGGTGTTTCGTTTTTGTAAAAATAAAAAAAGGATAACAGTTTCCCATTATCCTTTTAACGAATATTTTATGAACAGATTGTATTCTAAGCTGTCAATTACTTTACGCTACTAAACAATCGTTTCAACCTGATGTTTGCCGGGAAGCTTCTGTCGGGATCCAGTGATAACCAGATAAATTTGGCTTTACCCACGACGTGATCTTCGGGTACAAAACCCCAGTAACGCGAATCGGCTGAGTTATGGCGGTTGTCACCCATCATCCAGTAATAGTCCATTTTGAAGGTGTAGTTGGTGGCCACTTCTCCGTTAATCTTAATGACATCGCCATTTACTTCCAATTCGTTTTCTTCGTATATGTCAATTATTCTTTTATAAAGTGGAAGATTTGTTGCATTCAACTGTACAGTTGTTCCTTTTTTGGGTACGGTAATCGGGCCAAAATTATCAACATTCCAATTGAAAGAACTGTTCATTGGAAAAATATTTGAATCTTTTTTTTCGGATTCCTCAAGCGTTTTTTCCACTGAAACCACATTGGCAAAATCCTCCAGTTTTTTTGCATTTTCTTCGGTTAAAGGGAAAAGATATTGGGCGCTTGAAAAGGAGTGCCGGTCGGCTTCGGCGATTTTAAGTCTTTCCAGTGCTTTCGGATTAATTGCAGTACCGTTTGTTTTTACCACGTAATCGTACTGCATGCCTTCAAATTTCTCCTGTGCTTCGCCATTTACGAACAGTTGTCCGTTCACATATTTAAGTTCATCGCCGGGAATGCCAACGCAGCGTTTAATGTAGTTTTCGCGTTTATCAACCGGGCGCGCAATTACCTCTCCAAAGTTGCGTGTGTCGCTCCAAACACGGTTTCTTCCGTAGTTGTTAATTATTTGATAATAACTCTGGCTGGGCATACCTAAAGCCACCGTATCGCCTTCCGGGAAATGGAAAACCACCACATCATTATTTTTAATTTTTGTAAATCCAGCCATTCGTTTATAGGATCGTTTAATGGCTTCGGAATACGATTTACCACCTACCACCGGCATGGTGTTGTGAACAAAAGGAAAGGAAAGAGGCGTGTTTGGCGTTTTGGGCCCGTATGCTGTTTTGCTTACAAATAAGTAGTCGCCAACCAACATCGATTTCTCCATCGAAGATGTAGGAATTGTATAGGCTTCAATGAAAAACATACGAATGAAGGATGCGGCAATTACTGCAAAAATAATGGCATCGACCCATTCAACTACTTTGGTTTGTTTACCGTTTGGTGGATTTTTCTTTTTCCAGAATGCCCAGTGTACTTTTTCAGTAATGTAAATGTCAAAAATCACTGCCAGGCCAAGCATCCATAAATAGCTGCCCATCCAAATTACCCAGAGAGCGTAGAGTGTACCAACGGTGATAAATTTAAACCACTTGTTTGCTAAAATTGAACGTATCATTTACTGTCGTTTTATAGTTTTAATAAGTCTTTCATGGTAAGTATGCCTTTGTTCTCAAGACAATACTCGGCTGCTAATACAGCCCCGAATGCAAATCCCTGGCGGCTTTTTGCACTATGGGTAATTTCAATAAAATCGATATCCGATTCGTATTTCACCGTATGAATACCGGGAACCTGTCCCACACGTTCCGATTTAATATTTATTTCTCCATCAGCAGGGCTTTGATCGTTAACCCAGGAGTCTTTTGTCGGGAGCGCTTCCACAATGTCTTCAGCTAAGCTTATTGCTGTGCCACTGGGTGCATCCAGTTTTTGTGTATGATGCACTTCTGTCATCTCCACATCGTATTCGCTACGTGGCGCCATCAAACCGGCCAGCTTTTTATTGAGTTCGAAGAAGAGATTTACACCCACCGAAAAATTACTTCCATAGAAGAAAGTCCCCTTGCTTTCGCGACATTTCCGGTACACTTCCTCTTTATGTTCGAGCCAGCCTGTTGTTCCGCTAACCACAGGGATGCCGGCTTCGAAACACAGTTTGTAGTTGTTTATGGCTGAATCAGGAATGGTAAATTCGATGGCCACATCGCATTTTCCCAAATTCTCAATGCTTAAATCTTCCTGGTTCGTAATGTCTATTTTTAATCCGATCTCATGACCACGCGAAAGGGCAATCTTTTCGATTTCCTTACCCATTTTTCCGTAGCCAATTAATGCAATATTCATGTAATATATTCTTTAAATTCTTTTGAAACAGGGCACAAAGATAAAATATTACTCAAATCTACCCAGCCGCGATGCAAACATAAAATTATTTCGATGAATGCAGTGCACCGCAGGATGAACAAGCAGTACTGAAATTTAAACTTTGTTATGCCGACATACGGCCAAAAAATCTCTATTTTTGAAAATCAAATTGAACAATGGAAAATATAAAATTAGTTGCAACCGACCTGGATGGTACCTTTCTGAAGAACGACCGCACAATTAGTGAGGAAAACCTGGAAGCTCTCTATGAATTGGGCAAAAGAAATATTACCAGAATTGCTGCAACCGGCCGCAATTTGAAAAAAGTGAAAGAAGTGTTAAATCATAATGTTCCTTTCGATTTTATTGTTTTCTCATCGGGAGCAGGCATTTACGACTGGCGGGAAAAAAAGCATATATATCATCAGAATATAAATGTAACTTCGGCCGGAAAATTACTGAATCACTTTATAAAACAGGAAGTAAACTTTCATGCGTTTTATCCCGTCCCCGAAAATCATAAACATTATTATTTCAGGGGAAATAACGACTGCGAAGAGTTTGAACGCTATTTTGAATTTAATAAAGCGCACGCCGAAGAGCTAAATCCTGCAGCTTTGCCGGCTTCCGAACTCAGTCAGTTTCTGGTCATCATTCGTGAAAATGAAAATCATTTTCTGAAACTTAAAACACAAATTGAAAGTTTGTGCCCTGAGATACGGGTAATTAGGGCTTCGTCGCCAATTACAAAAGGGTACATCTGGATCGAGGTTTTTCATAAATCGGTTTCGAAAGGAAATGGAGTAAATGAAATCTGTAA
>JBFEWU010000441.1:0-3656 GCA_041546215.1 Draconibacterium sp.
GCCACGACCTTTCTTGTGCATCCTGTGGGAGCAACCGGGGGCAAACGCTTCAAAAGGAATTTGTTGGCAGAGGGGCGCCAGGATTAAGTGATGGAGGGGTGGGGGTATTCATCCAAGATCAACAATATCCGGAATCCGGAAACAAGTAAGAAGCATCAAGTTATGAAGATTTACACTTACGATAACACATTTGAAGGATTACTTACCTGCATTTTCGATTGCTACAGCCGAAATGATTTTCCGGTTGATATTTGTTCGCGTTATGGCGAACAGCGGTATTTATTTGTAGAAAGTATTCACATTGAAACCAATCCAAGAAAAGCCGAGCGTGTTTGGAAAGGTATTCAGAAAAAGCTTACAGGGAAGAATAAACAACTGCTGTTTTATGCATTTCTTTCGGAGGAAACGGGAATTGAAATGAAAATTTACCGGTTTTTGCGACGGATGTTCAGCGGCCATTTAAACCTGGAAACCGATTATGGAGATCCGGATGTTTTGTACCTTACGCAAACTTCGCAAAAGGTAAAAAAGGAGGCCATGCACATGTTGAAGTTTGTGCGCTTTCAGCGCACAAAAGATGGCCTGTATTTTTGTGGAATAGAACCAAAATATGAGGTCATTCCCTTAATAATAAACCACTATCAAAAACGTTTTGCCGGTCAAAAATGGTTGATATACGACCTGAAACGTAACTATGGTGTTTTTTATGATGAAATTAAGGGAGAAGAGGTAGTACTTACAAAAAAGCAATTCAATACCTGCAAGGGGCAGGTGAAAGCGGCGCTGCTGTACGAAGGCGAGGATTTTTATCAAAAACTCTGGCGCACCTATTTTAAACACATTGCCATTGAAGAACGCAAAAGCTTAAAATTACAAAGGCAGTTTATATCCCGGCGTTTCTGGCGGTATTTGCCCGAAAAACACGATGCGAATTAAGGTTCGGTTTTTTAGCGTTTTCAAATGGCGGTTAAAAACCGTAAAATCCGGGCAAAAAAGAACCGTCCTCTTTCAAAGAAGAACGGTTCTTTTTCTATCAAATGAGTCTGAATCCTGCGACTATTTTTCTTCTTTCCTGGTTTGAGGTATTATCAAATTTAAAAGAATACCAACTGTAGCTGCCAAACCAATTCCGGCCAGCGAGAATGTACCGTAAGAAATAACCGCACCACCAATACCAACGGTTAAAACGATGGATACAATTACCTGGTTACGGGTTTCGCCCATATCTGTTTTTGAGTCAACCAAGGTTTTAATACCAATTGAGGCTATCATTCCAAAAAGTAAAAGCATTATTCCGCCCAAAACCGATGGCGGAATGGTTTTAAGAATACCACTTATTTTACCAACAAAAGCAAATACAATGGCCGTTATTGCTGAGATACGTAAGACAAAAGGATTTGTAATTTTTGTTAAGGTGATGGCTCCGGTAACTTCCGAATACGTAGTGTTTGGTACACCACCCACAAAACCTGCCAAACCAGAAGCAATACCATCGCCAAGTAGTGTGCGATGTAATCCCGGCTTTTCAATAAAGTTCTTTTCAGCCACACCACCAATGGCATACATGTCGCCAACGTGTTCGATAATAGGTGCAATGGCTACCGGAACCATATATAAAATGGCCTGCCAGCTAAATTGGGGAGTGGTAAACTGGGGTAATACAATCCAGCCTGCTTCTTTAACTGGAGTATAATCAATTTTCCCCAATACTGCCGAAAGAATGTAACCCACAATTATCGCAATAAAAATAGGGATCAGCTTGATCATTTTTTTACCAAAAATAACAACCAGAACTGCTGTAAGCAACGAAACAATTGCAACGAGCCAGTCGGTTTTTGCCATATCAACAGCCACCGATGCCAAACTTAGGCCAATCAATAAAATAATTGGGCCAACCACAACGGCAGGAAACAAGCGTTCCACAAATTTTATTCCGCGTACTTTAACCAATGCCGAAACAACACCATAAACCAAACCCACGGCAATAATTCCCGAAAGCGTTCCGGGCCAGCCAAAGAGTTTAGTAGCTTCAATAATTGGGGCAATAAATGCAAAACTACTACCCAGGAAAACCGGCACCTGGCCTTTCGTAACCAGGTGAAAAAGCAGTGTCCCAATACCTGCTGTAAATAAGGCAACTGCCGGATCGATTCCTACCAATAGAGGAACCAGCACGGTTGCGCCAAAGGCTACAAATAAAAACTGCACACCTAAAATGGTGTTTCTAAAGGTTAATTGTTCTTGTAAAGATTTACCACTCATTTTTTTAATTTAAAAGGATTGCAATTCAAATAAATACCCGTTTTATTTGAAAACGGGCATGTGAAAATAGGTCGATTATTTTAATAATTCTTCAGGAAGTTCTTTAATGGATTTAATCTTGATATTTCGAAGAAATAATTCACCACCTTCCGATTGGAACTGGATTTTACCTCTTGTGAGTGGTTCTACTTTCCCCTCGCTAATATATTTTCCCGAGTTGTGATTAATCATGTTCACGTTTCCGTTTACCACATGAATTGATGTTCTTCCCATGCAATACAATTCAACGGTATTCCATTGGCCGATTGGTTTTTCATAATCCCCATCTTTTGCAACAATTTTTGTGTTGGTATCCGGAACAGAAGGAACATTCCCGGCTCCTTTCGTGTAAACGAACTTACCTTCGCCGTTTTGTTTCATCGGAATTTCGCAATAAGATTTTCCCATGCGATATGAATCTCCCATATTTCCTGTCCATAACTGCAATTCGTGGGCACTCATCCATACGCCAAGTCCCACGCCAAAATCGCCGTAACTATGGTACAAGAGACCGGAGTTGCGTCTGGAGAAAACTTCGTCGCCCCATTTTAATTCGGCAGTCAGATGGTAGTTCTCAAATTCTTCTTTTGTGGCCAAAGAGGCATTTATTTCTCCCGAAATGCGGATCACTTTTTCGCCATCGAGTTCAACAACCGAAAACAGGTTCATCGGATCATTGTTTAAGCCAATGGCTTTGCCTCCCTCTTCTTTTGGGCCAACATAAACGTCCCAGCCATCAAGATTCTCGCCGTTGAAAAGTGACTGCCAGGGTGTTTCGCACGAATGAAAGAATAAAACTAGAGAGGCTAATGCAAAGAGGAAGGATAATTTTTTCATAAGATAAAGGTTTAGATTAGAATTTTACATAAAAAAACTGCCCCATAAAGATAGGACAGTTTCTTAAATATTTTAAATTTCTTAATTTTTGATTGTTATACTGCTTCGGCTTCGATTAATTCTTTCGCCCTGTCGAGTATTGTCGTATCATCTAAGAGAACAATTCCGCCTTGTGGACCAGGTTCCATGTGTATTCCTACAGCTTTTCCGTTTGTGTAATTCGCACCTCCAAAATAATTCCTGACGGTTTCTTCTGATACTTCAAACTCTTGTGCCATTTTTCTAATTGAACCGTCAGGTAAGCTGTCTTTGATTTTGCGCAGCTCATTAAATGTTATTTTTTGCTCCATATCGCTGTGATATTATGTGATTAAAATAAAATATTTATTAGAACGTGCCTTAAAAGTATAATTATTAATTTAATAATAAAAGCTTTAAGAACAGGTATTGTTCAATGAAAGATTGACTTGTCTGGATTATGTATAAGAGAAATTTGCAGGGATTGTATAAACATCGGA
>JBFEWU010000393.1:0-4223 GCA_041546215.1 Draconibacterium sp.
CAAGCGGCTGCCAATCTTTTCGCATTCTGCTTTTATTTCCCCGTCGAAACTATTATTCGGATCTGAAATACCGCCGATTAATTGCAAGGCAACAAACTTATTCGGTTTTATCGCTACATCCCGATTCACGTTTATGAGGTTCAATACCTGGGCGACAGCCGAATCAATTTCGGTTCCATAACTGATATTAACTTTTCTTACCCATGGATTTTTTCCAGTGTACACTTCAATGGCTGTTTTAAACAAATCATGAATGCCAACTCCCTTTTTTCCTATTGTAGGTACGAACGGAATACCCAGCATCTTGCCCAGGGCAAGGTAATCAACCTCGGTATTGTTCTTTTTTAGTTCATCAACCATGTTAAAGGCAACCACCGTATTAATTCCCAGATCGATCAGCTGGGTGGTGAGAAAAAGGTTACGTTCAAGGTTGCCGGCATCAACTACATTAATGACTAAATCGGGACAATGATTTACAAGGTAATCATAAACATATAGTTCTTCCGGGGAATAGGGTTTCAGGGAATAGGTTCCCGGTAGGTCGATAACTTTTAAGGTATAGCCATCAATATTAAATGAAGCTTCCTTGGCTGCCACAGTAACTCCGGAATAATTTGCTACTCTTTCTTTTGACTTGGTGGCATAATTAAAAATGGTAGTCTTTCCGCAGTTTGGATTTCCGACCAGCGCAAGGGTAAATGTTTTTTTATTGCCAGGGGCATTCCCCGTGCGATTTGTTTCATCCTTTGCATTAGATTCCGCGCCTGGGAAATTGTATTTTGGTATCGGTATATTGTTTGCCTTATCCTTTTCTATAACGATCAAATCAGCATCCTTTCGTCTGAGAGTCAGCTTGTAATCCATGATGTCATATTCAACAGGGTCTTTGAAAGGAGCCGACTTGATGGCCTTTATTTTTTTACCTCCTAAAAAACCCATTTCATGCATCCGGTTCTTAATTGCACTTTCACCTTTTATTTCAACGATGTATGCTTCCTGTCCGGTTATTAATTCTGATAATCGCATTTTTTTTAATTGTTCAGTTTTACATCCACCCTGAAAATTCCCACAAAAGCATTGCTAAGGATACCTGACGGATTTATTATGTATTGAATGTCTGGCTGAAGTGTGATTCTTCCAAATAACTCCTTTTTAATGCTAAGTTCAATGGCCGTTTCACGGCTCGTGTCAGCAATCACATTTTCTTCCTCTATACCGTTCAATCCTACCGTGCCTATGGCAAGTCCAATTAAATCAGGGAAGTATTTTTCCCCTGGTGTTTTTAACGAAATCCCAAATCCATAATAATTGGGCACATAATTCAATTTTTTGGTAGCAAGCCCAACCTGGCTAAACAATCCTAACTGGTAGTTTTCAGGTGTTGACCAGATGATCTGGTCGGCAATAAAGTAGATCCCATGATTTACTTCTGTAAAGCAGCTCCCTTGCTGATGTGATTCTTCAAGATGATGACAATCTTTTAAATATGCTCCGATTTTATACTCTCCGTTTAATCCGTTTTCAGGACTTAGCCTATACCTCATTTCCAATACGCCCAAAAAACCTTTGTTAAACAGGTGATTATGAATATTGAATGCTTCCTCCTCAACATACTCATGATTTAAATTGTAGAATCCCGATGCAATATCGAATGATTTTTTACTATAGGTAACAATACCCCCAATGGAAGTTACCGGGAATATGGAAACGGGAACATTCAAACTAATTGCCGGAAATATGCCAAAGGAGCTGTTAATAAAATCTCCGGCAAGCTCACTTGCCATAAACTCGGTATTCAAATCATGAAGCCCAAAGGAAAGGTTAACGTTTTTTATTTGCTGACTGATGTATAATTCGTAAATAAACCTTGATGCTTTGCCTTCAATATTTGAAGCCACCTGAACATCTCCGATAAAATGTTCAGAAGCGCCCTTCCCTGCAGTTTTTAAAAGGTGGGTGAAAATGCTGGTATTTTTCAAAAGACCTTTTGTAAAAGGTAAATATTCGATGCTGAAATCCAAAAGTCCCAGGCTGGTAAACCCCGGTTTTATTCCGCCATTTAAATTATAGACATTGTCAATAATTAAGGAGCTGTTTATAGTTAAGGACTGAGATTCATTTTCATCGCCATGCTGTCCATATACCACACGGCTTAAAAATAAAAGGGCAATTAAGGTGTATAAAATCTTCATCATTCTACTTTGTAAAATTCCTTTACAAAGGTATTTTGATGGGATAAGATATAAATCCCTAAATGTAGGGAATTTGATTTGCGCAAATCTTTACCTTGAGAACAATGGTCATGGTTTAATCGAAAGTCAAAGCATGCGCGAACTTAAATTCATAATTCGTATGTGAATTTCTGCCTGTGCTGCATCATGTGCTGTTTTCGCATTTTTTATCGTATTAAAATTGTTTGTTTAGGGTATAAGATAGCCTGTCCCGGTTCATCGGGAGAACTCGTATGCTTTAATAAATCGCCTATGTGTTCCGCCAGCTGGTGAATCATGCTCGTTTCATGAATTAAAGTGGAATAAGGAATTCCGGGAACAAAATCAAAAGTAAATATTTTAAAAGGGGATTTAAATGAATATATTAGCAAATGATAGAACAAATGGTATAGAAACATAATTAGATATTGTATCGTATTTGACAGAAATTCTAAACATGAACTATAATTCACACCAATGAAACGAGTCCCGATGGATCGGGACGAGTACCAAAGGCCATTAAAATACATATACCTTTCTGTATGTTAAGCGTTGAAAAACAAGATTTTAAACTAATTGTATACACATGAAAACACGAAAAATATTTATCACTGGTCTTTTTTTAGTGCTATTAACCTGTTCTGGTATAACTGTTTCCAAAGCTCAAAACAATTCAAAAAATATTAAAGTTGGGCCACAACCCGATGGAAGTATCCTGGTACCTTCCAACCAATTACTGCGCCCCGCCGGATTTCAGGTAACTTTCCCTGGAAGGCCTGTGGATATTGCTTTGGCAGTCGATAATAAACTACTGGTTGTAAAAAACAGGTCATCATTAGATGTCATTCGAATTAAGGATCGCACTATTTTACAATCATTATCTTTAATAAAAAGTGGCAATTCATTTACAGGTCTGAGTGTTTCGGAAAACGGGCGCCAGCTTTTTGTATCTGATGCCAAAAATAAAATTCATGTAGCCGAATTTGATGACAATCTTATTTTACACTGGAAAAATACCTATGAACTACCTTCTCCGGAAATAGGTGGACAACCTGTGCCGGGAGGATTGACATTAAACAGAAAGGAAAATAAAATATACGTTCCTCTAAGCAGAAGTAACACCCTGGCAATTGTAAACAGGGAGAATAACGATATTGTGGAAATTCCTGTGGGCATTGCCCCATATGAAGTTGTACTTGCCAGTGAAACCAAAGCCTATGTGAGTAACTGGGGAGGAAGAAAACCAAACACGGGTGAATCCACATATAATACTTCCGGCAGCCAGGTATTAGTCGATCCAGAAACAGGAATTGCCAACAATGGCTCCGTTTCGGTTTTAGATTTAACGGACAAAAAATGTGTCAAAAACATTGAAGTTGGCCTACATCCTGGCGGAATGGCTCTTAATTCAGATAAAACCAGGTTATATGTAGCCTGTGCCAACAGCGATGTAATTGCTGTAATAAATACCAGCACCGACGAGCTAATCGAAAGCATCTCTGTGCGTATGGATAAAAACGCACTATTTGGAAGCGCTCCCAATGCCCTTGCAATATCCCGAAACGGTAAGTACCTCTATGTTGCCAATGGTGCCGATAACGCCATCTGTGTTATAGATATTGACAATCATTCGCAAGTGGCAGGTTATATTCCTACTGCCTGGTACCCGGGATCTGTTATTCTGGATGAAGAATCGGATTTTCTTTATGTCGCTAATATTAAAGGTATAGGTTCAAGAAATCAGAAAACCGACAGAGCCGGATTAAATTCGCACGACCACATGGGATCAGTTTCAATTATTCCTTTACCGGACAAACCGAAACTGTCGGAAATGACTAACACTGTCCGGGCAAACAATTCATTTGTTCAGGATTTGGTCGCACATAAACCGGGTAAGCGCATAAAAAACAAGGTGCCTGTTCCACAGGTTTCAGGTCAAAAATCAAAATTTAAACATGTTGTTTATATCATAAAAGAGAATCGTACATACGATCAGGTTTTTGGTGATATGCC
>JBFEWU010000532.1:0-2524 GCA_041546215.1 Draconibacterium sp.
ATATATTCTAATGACAATAAAGAGATTTTGGCTGGTGTTATTGGTCTTGGTTTCACTGGTGGCTTTTGCCCAGGAAACCCAAAAGACTTTGGTGTATAAACTAAACATTAAATCGGAAATTACTCCGGCAACCCGTCGTCAGGTGAGCCAGGCTTTTACCGCTGCCGATTCGCTGGGGGCCGAGGTATTTATTATACATATGAATACCTATGGCGGAACGGTTGTGGATGCCGATTCCATCAGAACCCGGATTCTGCAAAGCAAGATACCTGTGTATGTATTTATCGACAATAACGCAGCGTCAGCAGGAGCCCTGATCTCCATTGCCTGCGACGGAATTTACATGCGCCCCGGGGGAAGTATCGGTGCGGCAACCGTAGTAAATCAAACCGGCCAGGCCATGCCCGATAAATACCAGAGTTATATGCGATCGACCATGCGGGCCACGGCTGAAGCACACGGGAAAGATACCACAATAACTGCCACGGGGGATACAATTGTGGACTGGTTTCGCAATCCTCTGATTGCTGAAGCAATGGTGGACCAAAGTATTTTTGTGGAAGGCATATCGGATACCGGTAAAGTATTGACATTTACACCTATGGAAGCCATGGAACATGGCTTTTGCGAAGGAACGGCAGAAACGGTGGAAGAGGTTTTGCAGCAAGTGGGTATCGACGATTACGAACTGTTTGTATACGAACCGTCATGGATTGAAAAGATCATTGGCTTTTTAGTCCACCCCATGATTTCGGGCTTGCTAATAATGGCAATTGTTGGTGGTATTTATTTTGAAATGCAATCGCCCGGTATCGGGTTTCCGCTTGCCATAGCGATTCTGGCTGCTATCTTGTATTTTGCTCCGCTTTACCTGGAAGGATTGGCAGCCAACTGGGAAATTGTACTGTTTATAATCGGAGTAATTCTCATTGCCGTAGAAATATTCGCCATACCCGGTTTTGGCGTAGCCGGCATTCTGGGGGTTTCATTTATGTTCATTGGTTTGGTTTTAAGCCTCATCGGCAACGTTGATTTTGACTTTGAAGGTGTTGAAGTGGAAGGAGTTGGAGTGGCACTTGCAACGGTTGTTTTTGGGGTGTTCGGGGGCTTTATTTTATCGCTCTACCTCGGAAAACTTTTGTTTACTGCACATTCAGGGGTGTTTAAAAACTTTGCATTAAATACGGTTCAGCCCATACATGAAGGATTTGTAAGTGTGGATACCGAATTGTTCGAACTAAAAGGAAAAACCGGGGTAACACAGACCGTTCTCCGCCCCGGGGGTAAAATTATT
This sequence comes from Draconibacterium sp., assembly GCA_041546215.1. GTDB lineage: Bacteria > Bacteroidota > Bacteroidia > Bacteroidales > Prolixibacteraceae > Draconibacterium. The sequence continues at coordinate 1,295 of JBFEWU010000532.1, forward strand.
ATTGACGGCGAAATTTTTGATGCCGTGTCCGATTCGGGTTTTATCGAAAAAGGTGAACTCGTGCGCGTAACACGCATGGAGTCGGTTCAACTTATTGTTGAGTTGGTAGAGGAGGATTGAGTGCCGGGCTTGGGATCGGCGGTTTCCAACCGCCGCTTTCTGCGCTATGCCATCCATTGAGCAGGTGAACCATCCGTCAGTTGACGGACGGACCAGTTCAACTTGCAAACTACAACCCCATCATCGGAGTGTTCACCTGCTGACTGGAGGTCAGCTGGTGAATAAAAGCCACAATATCGCAGCTTATTTATACCAACCCGAATACATGTGATAGGCATTGGCAATACGTTCCACTTCTCCGTGTAAAAGTTCGGGGCTTATGTCTTTTACTTTTTTTGCAGGAACTCCGGCATATACCGATCCCGACTCAACAACCGTTCCTTTGGTCACAACCGAACCGGCGGCTACTATCGAGTTGCTTTCAATTATGGCATTGTCTAAAATTACGGCATTCATGCCAATCATTACATTGTCTTTTAATGTACAGCCATGAACAATGGCTCCGTGGGCAATGGTAACGTTATTCCCAATGTTGGTTGGTGATTTTTTATAGGTGGCATGAATGGTCGCATTGTCCTGTACATTTGTGTTATTTCCAATCTTTATATAATGTACATCACCCCGTAAAACAGCGCTGTACCATATGCTGCAGTTATCCCCAATTTCCACATCGCCAATTATGGTGGCAGTCTCGGCTAAAAAACAGTCTTTCCCTACTTTTGGGGTCTTATTGTTGAGTTCTTTTATTAACGCCATTATTTGAATTGTTTTTAAATTGAATGCAAAAATATAAAATCCGAAAAACTATCCGCTAAGTCATTATATACTTGTTAAATAATAATTACATTTGCTTTAGATTTTAAGAAACAACCATCAATGAAACCGGTTCTGAAATTAACAATTAGTAGTTTTAGGGTCGTTTTTTTTATGGAATTAACAGGCTTAGATGAAATTAGTAATAAAATGAAACTTTTTGGTGTCGCTCCAAAAGTTTCAATTTTACCAATAAAGTAAACAAATTAAATATGAAAGAGACTAAAGTAATTGAACTGGAAGAGGTTGCTATCAGGTTCTCTGGTGACTCAGGAGACGGGATGCAGCTTACCGGTACTCTTTTTTCGGATGCTACGGCACTTCTAGGAAATGACATTTCAACTTTCCCCGATTATC
>JBFEWU010000457.1:0-3413 GCA_041546215.1 Draconibacterium sp.
GGCCCGATGGAACTCGCAAATCCGTCAGCTGACGGATATTCATCATCTTTTGTGTGAACACCATTGAAATATTTTGCCTTCTCATGCTCGTCTCATGAGTGTAAATTATAATTAATATACTGAAATTCAATCAAATAAGTTGCCGTATTGAATTGTGCGATTCCATGCGCCAGGAACTCGCAATTCATTCATCTCATTTAGTGACATGTATTACCATGCGCGTTTCATAAGCATTGAAATATGATTGACTTACTATTTATGCATATTTAGATCTTTATATCTTATATACAGAGTTAATAAAAGCCGGTAAAACCAACCGGCCCAAGAGTTCATGCCTTATCCTTGTTCGTTTTAATTCCCAATGGATTATACATGGGACAAACTCCCAAAACACTTGTTAACAGCATTACACAACCCACCACAAGTATAATGGTTCCAAGAGTTCCATCAATTTTTCCAGTAAAATAAAGTACGCCGATTACTGCAACTACCACTATCCGGATGAGGCGGTCGATAATTCCCATATTTTTTTTCATATTTCATTATTTAAAATTATTCTAAACAAATTTAAGACAATAAATCTTACAAAAGTGGTGATTGTAGTCACCACTACATAATAGTTATGAATCCTGAATCCTGAGAAATTTTATGTTCAAGTTCCAGCTTTTTAAGAATGCGGGTAATTACCTCGCGCACAGTTCCCAGATCAGTTGCAATGCTACGATGTGAAATTTTAATCGGATTTTGTTGCTTGAGTTCAGATTTCGCTTTTAAGTAATCATAAACGCGCTTATCCATTTTCTCAAACATCACCTGCAAAATCATGTCAATCATTTCAACGTATCGTGCATTGTACTGCGAAAAAAACAATTGATTTAACTCAGGATACTCTGTTAACCACCTGCTAATTTTTTCTGCAGGCATTAATAACACCGTAGAATCTTCTTCGGTGGTTGCATAAATCCTGCTCGCCGATTGGTTTATCCCGGCGTCAAAACTCATAATGCAACTTTCATTGGGTTGAATGTAATACAATAGCAACTCCTTATCTTCATGCCTGGTGTAAACTTTCACCAAACCACGGATTACGATGGGGATTGACTTTACCAGTTGACCTTCTCTCATAACCTCCGTATTTTTGGGAACCTTTACTTGTTGAGAGTTGTTTATTATCAGTTCCGAAAGTTTAGAGGAAAGCCGGTTCAATTGATTTAATTTGCTCATTTTCATTCCTATGATTGATGTGCTTATCTTTTGTTGCCATTAATTTATAACGAAAAAGCCGGATTTCCATAAAAAAGTATTTGTTTCTCGTGACAAACACTAATATTCTGTGGATCAAAATTCATGCTGTATTACGGTAAAATGAACTACCTGTCAGTCTGAGCATAGCAGAAGAAGGATTCATCCATTCTTCAACTATGCTGCCATGACATGTCTGATGATGGTAACCGGCCAGATGGCAGACCATGCACTTTTTATCAATATGTGCCTTAGATTTCGTACGGTATTCCTGTAATGCTTGTAAAACTGATAACCGTAATTTCAATTTGCAACACGCATACTGATTCATAATTCGAAAAAGTACAAACCAGATACAAGCTGGTTCAAGTCTTTTTCGATGGATAAAAATTTATCCAGGGTTTCGTAATAGACCGTTAATTCCAATAAATATTCGATGAGCGACAATTCTCCTGCATCCAAGGCTTTTTTTAGTAATTGAGACGAGTTAATTGTCTGTAGCTCACGTCGATATGAAAGCAGTGTCTTTTCCAGGTTTTTAGCCTTCTCGTACTGGCCTTTTAATTGATTGTATGTTTTTATTTTTTGATCGTTTGCCAGTTCTACAGCCACCTGTTGTTGTGCCGCCGCAAGTTTTACGGTGTTTTTGTTTTCCCAGAGCGGAATGCTCATTCCTACCGAGATGCCTTTAAACGTTTCGCCAACTACAGATTCAGACATATAACCTCCCGAAAATTTTGGAAAGCTAAGGGCCTTCGACAGTTTTAGCTGTTTCTCAGAAATACCAATTTCATTTTTGGTTTTTTGCAAAATAATATTCTTCGATTCGTAATTGCTGTACCAGGCCGAAAAATCATGTGGCAACTTCACTGCCGGGAAATGGCTTTGTTCGAAAACCACGGAATGTCCACCGTTCAATGCCGTCAATTGTGCCAATAAAATCTGGCGTTCAGTTTCGATTGTTTCCAACTCCTTTTGAGCATTCAACAAATTGAACTTTGCTTTATTGTGGTCTAAAATATTGATTTCTCCCAACTCAAATTTTTTGCCATATGCTTTGGCAATCTCCCCCGCATGCGCTGCACGCTGCGTTAATACTTCATGTGAGGCATTTAAATAAATCAGCTCGTTACAAATGGATTTTGCCTGGTATAATATTGATTTACGCCGTATCTCAAAATCCAAATCTGACTGCTGGCTCCGGGCTTCGGCGATTTTCCTGCGAATGCCGTACGCCGTGGGGAAATCAAAACTTTGGCTTATGATAAAATCTTTCCTCTGCCCAATGGCTGAAGGATCACCCCACAGATAGTTAAATTCCATTTCCGGGTTTTCAAGGTAAATGCCTGTTTCGTTCTCCAGCTTCTGTGCTTCATTTAATCCTTTGTAAGCCCGCAAACTTGTGTTATTCATTTCAATTTCCGAAAGAACACGATTTATATTCTGTGCCGAAAGACTAAATGTACCAAGGATAAAAAGTACCGTCATGCAGACCAGCATAGCTTTCGATTTAGCGCTCTGCCTCTCCGCAACACCCCACATAAAAACATTTTCCCACTTGCTTTTGGAAGAAAACCGGAATTCAGGGCGCTCACTCCCGGAACCACTTTCCATTGGTAAGCGAAGCGAAGGGATTAAGGCATGTCTCTTATATAATATCAACTCTATTTTCATAAGGAATAATCTTTAAGTCTGTTTTTCTGAACCAGGCGATACACCATGGGCACAATAAAAATATTCAGCAATGTTGAAGACAACAATCCACCAAGAATCACCTTTGCCATAGGGCTTTGAATTTCATTACCCGTTACATCTCCATTCATGGCCAGTGGAATTAATGCTAAAGCAGCAGTTAAAGCCGTCATTAAAATCGGATTCAATCGGTCGATGGAACCTTTAATGATGGTATCATTCAAGGAAACTCCCTGCGCTTGTAAGTGTTTGTAGTGGGAAACCAGCAAAATTCCATTTCGGGTTGCTATTCCGAACAAGGTAATGAATCCAATAATAACCGGGATACTCACAATTTGCGTGGTAAAATAAATGGTGAATACGCCACCAATTAATGCCAGCGGTAAATTCAGCAGGATAATTCCCGACAGCCTGACATCCCTGAATTCCTGGAAAAGAATCAGGAATATCAGCAATAAGGAAACCAGTGAAGCAAACAA
>JBFEWU010000177.1:0-9739 GCA_041546215.1 Draconibacterium sp.
CCGTTTGCAACCGCACTGCCCGTATCTCCTGATGTTGCCACTAAAACATTCACCTGGCCCTGGCTTTTTCCAAGAAAATACTGCAGCAGACGTGCCATAAAACGGGCACCAACGTCTTTAAAGGCCAGTGTTGGTCCATGAAACAACTCCAGCGCATAAATCGAATCGCTGACGTGTACAAGGGGACAGTCGAACTCAAGCGTATCGTAAACGATTTCCTTGAGCCGGTTCGTTTCAATGTCTTCTCCAAAAAACTTCATGGCCACCTCGAGGGCAATTTCCTGAAAACTCAGGTTCTGAATATTATCAAAAAATGATGCCGGCAATTTCTCAATCCGTTCTGGCATAAATAATCCATTGTCGGCTGCCAATCCTTTCACCACCGCCTCTTTTAGCGAAACAGCAGGTGTATTCTTATTTGTGCTGTAATACTTCATTATTAAGAAACAAATGTAAAATTTTAGTAGTAAGAGCAAACAATTTGCAGCAGAAAAACATGATATACATCAGAAAATTAACAGCACAAGGATCAAGCTTATGGGACACCTGCTCAATGGATGGCATGGCGCAGAAAGTGGCGGTTGGAAACCGCCGATCCCAAGCCTGTAATCAATCCTCCTCTACCAACTTAAGGTGAATGCTTGAAGTTTTTATTCACCAGCTGAGCTCAAGTCAGCAGGTGAACGCTCCAATGATGGGGTTGTGGTTTGTAAATCCTTAACAGCTTCTGGCCCAGCTTTTAGCGTTCTTCCTTTGAGCTTTCAGCTTCTTCCTCCATTCCTCCACTCTAATACTCTTATATTCTAATCTTCCAAAGAGCTTTCAGCTTTCCCCAAAAACAATTTTATAAATTCATTGCCTTTCAAAATACCCAAAGCGCCATTTTTCACATCAAACTCATCATAAACATTCACGCTGTCCGCCGTATTTCCGGGTTTATAAATTGTAAAGGGAACGGCATCACGCGTATGTGTTTTCAGTGCACAGGGCGTTGGATGATCGGGAAGGATGGCAATGGCAACCTGTTCATCCATCTTCGCTGTTTGTTCCAAAATATATTTAACCACACGCGAATCAAGGTATTCAATGGTTTTCGTTTTTAATTGCACATCTCCTTCATGCCCGGCTTCGTCACTTGCCTCAATGTGCAGGTACACCAAATCATTCTCCTTCAGCGCCTCAACCGCAGCATTTGCCTTACCTTCGTAATTGGTGTCATATAAACCGGTGGCCCCTTCCACTGCAATTACTTTCATGCCCGCATATACTCCAATTCCATGAATTAAATCGACTGCCGAAATAACCGCTGAATTTTTAATGCCATACATTTCATACATCGTTGGCATCGCAGGTTTATATCCCGGCGACCACGGCCAAATGCTGTTTGCAGGTTCTTTTCCGGCAGCCTTTCGTTTTACGTTTACCGGATGATTTTCCAACAAATCCTGCGATTGTAATATCAATTCCGCAATCAGATCAGAGGTTGGTTGAGCCTCCGGAGTCCTGGCTTTGGGCAATACATTTTTAAAAGGTGTACCGGTCACATCATGCGGCGGCGTGCTATTAAAGTCTTTCAAACCTCCTTTTATTACCAATAAGTGACGATAAGAAACCCCCGGATAAAACTTTACCTTTTCATTTCCCAACTTATCATCCAGATACCGGATTAATTCAGCGGCCTCCTCGTTTGAAATGTGGCCGGCTGAGTGGTTTTTTATACATTCATTTTCTATGGTAAGAATATTGCATCGCAACCCCAAATCACCGGATTCAAGTTCAACGCCCATGCTGGCAGCTTCCAATACTCCCCTGCCCTCGAAAACCTTTTCCACATCGTAACCCAGAACAGCCATATTTGCAATCTCACTTCCGGGATGCATGGTATCAGGCACAGTCTTTAACATTCCTGACCGACCATTTTTTGCCAGCCAGTCAATATGGGGTTTCCTTGCCATCTGGAGCGGTGTCTTGTTCCCAAAATCCTTTAAGGGTTCATCCGACATGCCGTCTCCGAGTATTATAATGTACTTCATTGGAATTTCTTTTTATTAACTGTTCATTTTCATCATCTTACAACAACAGTCGCCTGAGCCATATTTTTTACCGCCAAGACGATTCTTTGCGACTACCATGTCCTTGTATTTTTCACACACAATATGCTCCACAACTTTTAGCAGACACTTATCATCACATTATTTCTATCATCAAGGCCTAAGAGAAAATTGTAATTATATATTCGACACTTTAATTAAATCGGCAAACACTCCGGCTGCAGTTACCGACGCACCTGCTCCGTAGCCTTTAATCAGCATCGGAAATTCGTGGTAACGTTCGGTGGTATACATAACCAGGTTGTTACTGCCTTCCAGGTCGTAAAACGGATGTGTTGAATCAACGACTTGTAATCCGGCTTCAGCCTTTCCATTTTCGAAACGGGCCACAAAGCGCCACTTTTTGTTTTCAGCTTCCAGTTTCTTCCGCTTTTCCTCAAACGCTGCGTCCAAATCCGGAACTCCCTGCCAAAATGCGTCAAGACTTCCTTCAAATAAGGTTTCCGGCACAAAACGATTAATGGAAATGTCATCCATTTCGATTTTATAACCCGACTCGCGAGCTAAAATCAGAATCTTTCGGGCCACATCAACGCCACTCAGATCTACCCGGGGATCAGGTTCGGAATATCCCTCTTCTTTTGCCATTTGAATGGTTTTACTGAAAGGAATATCTGCAGAAATGGTATTGAAAATATAATTTAATGTTCCCGAAAGAACTGCTTCAATTTTCAGAATTTTATCGCCTGAATTTACCAGGTCGTTCAAAGTATTTATAATAGGCAAACCTGCACCGACATTGGTTTCAAACAAGAATTTAACCCCTTTCTGCTTGGCTATTTTCTTTAATTTGGCGTAATTATCGTAATCGGAAGAAGCAGCTACTTTATTGGCTGTTACTATGGAAATATTTGAACTTAGAATATCCTCGTAAACCAATGCTACATCATCCGAAGCAGTACAGTCAACAAACACCGCATTGTAAATATTCATGGCTTTTATCTCGTCAACAAATCCCTGCAGTGTTGAATTTTTACCTGTGTTTTCCAATTGCTCCGCAAAGCCGGCGATTTCAATTCCATCCCGGATGAACAGCATTTTTCTCGAATTGGCTATCCCGGTTAATTTCAAACGCAGATGTTTTTCTTTTAAAAGTTGTTTTTGCTGCTGCTCCAGTTGCTGTAAAAGATTCCCACCAACGGTACCAATTCCCATCAAAAAGATGTTTAATTCTACATTTTCTGAAAGAAAAAACGATTCGTGAACGGTATTTAAAGTTTTGCGTAAATCTTCATTTCTCACAACCCACGAAATATTTAATTCCGAGGCCCCCTGGGCAATGGCAATAATGTTCACACCACTTTTACCCATCGTGGAAAAGAGTTTTCCGGCAATGCCTGTGGTATGTTTCATATTTTCACCAACAATAGCCACCACCGAAACATTATTTTCCACTTCAATTTTGTTTACCCGACCATTGTGTATTTCTCTTTCAAATTCTTCCCGGATCGCTGTTTCAGCCAAATCAAGGGCATTTTCATCGATGGCGATGCTAATTGAATTCTCGGAAGATGCCTGTGAAATTAAGATAACGTTTACATTTACCTTTGCCAGTGCTGAAAACAAACGCATCGAAATTCCGGTAACGCCTACCATTCCAATTCCCTGCATCGTAAGCAAAGTAATCCCTGAAATGGATGAAATCCCTTTAATAGGGCGATCCAAACCATTTTTCACGCCTTTAATAATCCTGGTTCCGGGATTTTCAGGAGCGAAGGTATTTTTAATTTGAATTGGAATTCCTTTTTGGTAAACCGGTAAAATGGTCGGTGGATATATAACTTTTGCACCAAAATGTGAAAGCTCCATTGCTTCAGAATAGGTCAACTCAGGAATTGTATATGCCTTACTAATCACCCTTGGATCGGCAGTCATAAAACCATTTACGTCGGTCCATATTTCAAGAATTTCCACATCCAGAGCAGCGGCTATAATTGAAGCCGTAAAATCGGACCCACCACGGCCAAGCGTCGTAAATTCTCCCTTATCATTTTTAGAGATAAATCCCGGGGCAATGGCAATTCCTTTAAAACCGGCAAAGGTTTCCAGGATGTTTCGGTTTGTTACATCAAAGTTAACCGTAGCTTTTCCAAAGTTACTGTCGGTTTGAATAAATGCCGCTGAATCTTTTCGCTCAGCGCCAATATACTGGGCTACAATATGCGAGGAAATCCGCTCGCCGATACCAGCAATCCGGTCTAAAGTTTTGGCGGTTAACTCGCCTACCAGGGTAATTCCGGTAAGGATCTGCTCCAATTCATCGAGCAATTCTTCAACGATGTATTTAATCGATCCCGAGCCTTTAAACAGTTCGTCAATGGTTTCGCTGTGCTTATTACGAATTTCTGTAAGTTCCGAATGAAAGTCGCCTGTACCCGATGCAGCTATATTTGCTGCCCTCAGAATTTTATCGGTTATTCCACCCAGGGCGGAAACTACTACAATAACATCATCGTTCTGCTTTTGAACAATGCTTTTTACCCGCTTAATGTTTTCGGCAGAACCTACGGACGTTCCACCAAACTTCAACACTTTCATACGTTTTATTTTTATTATTTTCTGGCGAGAATTCTTCTCACTGCTCATCCCTGTGAGTCTTTCATTCCCAACTATAAAAAAACCGGATGAATCAACAGAATTAATTCACCCGGTATATTCTGTTATTTCAAATTTATTATTCCACTGTAGTACCTGTAATTGCCCCAACAATTTTTGTTTCAAGCTCTTGGGCTAATTCAGGATTATCAATAATTAAATTTCTAACCGTTTCGCGACCCTGGCCTAATTTCGTTTCGCCATAGCTGAACCACGAACCACTTTTATTGATGATATTATACTGCACGCCCAAATCGATAATTTCGCCCGATTTAGAAATTCCTTCACCATACATAATATCAAACTCAGCCTTACGGAATGGCGGAGCCACTTTGTTTTTCACCACTTTTACACGAACGTGGTTCCCGTTCACTTCATCACCATCTTTAACCTGGCCAATACGACGAATATCCAAACGTACCGAAGCATAAAACTTTAGTGCATTACCGCCGGTTGTGGTTTCCGGGTTACCAAACATTACCCCGATTTTCTCGCGTAACTGGTTGATAAAAATGCAACAGGTTTTTGTCTTATTGATATTACCTGTAAGCTTTCGCAAGGCCTGCGACATTAAACGTGCCTGAAGTCCCATTTTTGACTCCCCCATTTCACCTTCAAGTTCGGCTTTTGGTGTCAATGCTGCCACCGAGTCGATAACCACAATATCAAGGGCACCCGAGCGAATCAGGTTATCCGTAATTTCCAGCGCCTGCTCACCACTGTCGGGTTGAGAAATTAAGAGTTCATCAATATCCACACCCAATTTTTTTGCGTAATAGGGATCAAAAGCGTGTTCTGCATCAATGATTGCTGCAACACCTCCTGCCTTTTGTGCTTCGGCTATGGCATGAATAGCAAGGGTTGTTTTACCCGATGATTCAGGACCATAAATTTCAATCACCCTTCCTTTGGGGAAACCACCAACTCCGAGGGCAACATCCAGGGCAATCGATCCCGACGAAATAGCAGGAACATCGTCAACAGGCCTGTCGCCCATTCGCATAATGGATCCCTTCCCGTAACTCTTTTCAATTTTATCCATTGTTAGCTGAAGTGCTTTCAGCTTTTCCTTGTTCATCTGGCTTTTCTCTTCTTTGGTCATTTTTTGATTCGCTTATAATTTTAATGCTTCAATAATCTGCTTACTATGCTCTTTTGTTTGTACTTTTTCAAAAATTTCGACAATAATACCCTTTTCATCAATCACAAAAGTAGTACGAAAAACACCCATGTACTTTCTGCCATACATACTTTTTTCACCCCAGACATCATACGCCTGAAGAATTTCTTTTTCAGTATCGGCAATTAAATTGAATTTAAATCCGAATTTATCGATAAATTTCTGGTGCGATTTTTCACTGTCAGGACTCACGCCTACAATATCAAAGCCTTTGGACAACCATTCGTCGTAGTTGTCATTTAAATTACACGATTCTGCTGTGCATCCGGGAGTGTTATCTTTTGGATAAAAATATAATATCAACTTTTTCCCAACGAAATCTTTTAATGTAATCTTATCTCCATTCTGACTTACACCCTCAAAATCAGGTGCTTTATCTCCTACTTTTAACTTTGTCATACTATTTTGTTAATCAGTTTTACAAATATAAATTATTAAATGATATATCTCAGGTTTACAAATCACTAAATACGCGAATTCAAACAATAATAAAATACAAAACAATTCGTAGATTTACCTTATCAAAAAATTGAACGCAAATTGCTCATGGACTTTAAAAAAACCAATGCACATTTAACAATATTTCTTTTCCTTTTGTTTGCTGCTTTTTTAAGTTTTGCAGGTGGGCAGGAAAATCCGTTAACTAAAGCGATACAATTTTACGAAGAAGGAAAGTTCCAGGAGGCCGAACAGATCTTGAAAAACCTTTTGGATGAAAAACCTGATCACCTGATGGTGAACTATTATTATGGTGCCTGCCGGACAGAAAACGGACACTACGGAACCAATGAGATCATTTATTTATTAAATGGCAGTCTGGGAGAATCGCCCCTGAAAACCGATTACTACATCGGGGTACAGTATCATGCGAAAAATAATTGGACCCAGGCATTAAGGTACTATATCCAATTTAAAAGTAATGCCGATGCTGATCTGCAAAAGGAAGTACAACTTTCGGAAAAGATCGCGCAGTGTAACGAAAAAATAAATCCCTTCATCCTGGTAGAAGAACGAGCAGAAAAGGATGTCTTGCCCACTGCTGTTCCCCGGGAAAATAAAGAATACGATCCGTCAGTAACAGATAGCATAACAGCTGAAAAGCTTATGTCTGACTCAACAGAAACGCAAAAAACGGATTCAACGGCACTAGATCCTATTTCTGGTGAAGCAGCTTCAAAAGTTTCCAAAAAAAATAAGCCTGTTGCAGAGCCCATAAATTTCATAATTGACGGAGAACTCACTTATGTCGCTTCTGAAAATTTCAGGACAAAAAAAGGATTAAAATATTATTCAGAAGGATCGAAAAAGAAGAAAGACCTGGAAGCGCGGATAAAAAAACTGGACCTGCTTCGGGACCAGTACGGCTCGAGTTCTTCCTATTCCGAAAAGCAGGAAATAGGCAAAAAGATTTTGGCTGCCGAGACAGAGAATTATAAACTTCAACAAGAATCGCATAATCTGCTCATGAGCGCCAAACAGGAAGAAATGATGTATTGGCAAAATGCCCCTGCTGACGAAAAAAGGACCTTCACAAAAGAACTGGAGGAGCAAATGCAAAGCGAACTAGAAACTGAAGATATCAGGCTTGACATTGATACCACATACATTGATCCCAACCTCTTATTAACGGCTCCGGAAGTGAGTACTCAAATTGAAGCAGAAAATGAAGATGAGTTAATTTATAAAATCCAGCTGGGAGCCTACAGTCGGGGGCTGCCAACTTATGTTAAAAATCTATTTGACAAATTATCGTATATCCGTAAAATTGAGAACTATACCGACGAAAAAGGAATAGTAGTCTACACCACCGGAAACCTGTCAAATTACGAGGATGCGCTAAAAATGCAAAACCAGGTTAGACAGGAAGGTGTAGAAGATGCCTTTGTTGTGCCGTATTTTAACGGAAAAAGAATAACTTTGAAAGAAGCAAAAGAAATTGAAGCTGGAAAATGACACAGAAAGAGACAAAAAAAATCCCAAGAGGTGATTTTAAGGAAGAAATAGCGGAGGAGAATTTCCTGATTTTACATAACGACGATGTGCACACCTTCGATTATGTAATTGATGCGCTGATTGATATTTGCGACCATGGCTTTGAACAGGCCGTGCAGTGCACACACCTTGTTCACTACAAAGGAAAGTGTGATGTAAAAAAGGGAGGTTTTAGTGCTTTAAAACCATTGAAAGATGCCTTAATAGAACGTGAACTTAACGCAACAATAGACTAACATATGAGCATACTTGCAATTGTATTATTAATTATACTCGGACTTGTTTTATTACTCATTGAATTTGCTGTTATTCCTGGAATTACCATTGCCGGAATTGGAGGTTTTCTGCTTTTAGGAGCCAGCGTTTGGATCGCATTTTCAGATTATGGAACCCTGCCCGGATTTCTTACGCTGGGAATTGTTTTGCTGGTAGCTCCGGCTATGGTTTACTATTTCTTTAAGTCGCGCACCGGAAGAAAAATGATCCTTGAGAAAAACATCAACAGTAAAATTGATTTGGTAAACAACGAAAAAATCGCCGTTGGCGATACCGGAAAATCATTGGGCAGACTGGCACCAATGGGCAAAGTAAAAATAAACGGAGAAGTGGTTGAAGCACAATCAACAGGTGCTTTAATAGATCCTAACACCGCGATTAAAGTTTTAAAAATAGCTTCCAATAAAATTATTGTAGAACCTTTAAAAAAATAAAAAATGATAGAAGAATTAGGAACATGGGGAGTAATGATAAGTGTAATTGTACTATTTTTTATTATCCTCTATTTTGTACCCATTGGTTTATGGTTTTCAGCCTTAGTATCAGGCGTTCGGATTTCGCTACTTCAGCTGGTTTTAATGCGTTTTCGTAAAGTGCCGCCAGTTGTAATTGTTCGTGCGTTAATTGAGGGAACAAAAGCCGATGTACCATTAAATCGTGATGCCCTGGAGGCTCACTACCTTGCCGGCGGACATGTTGCCAATGTAGTGCATGCGCTGGTTTCAGCATCGAAGGCAAATATTGAATTGTCGTTTAATATGGCTACCGCCATCGACCTGGCTGGTCGCGATGTTTTCGAGGCTGTCCAAATGTCGGTAAATCCGAAAGTCATTAACACGCCTCCGGTAACTGCTGTGGCAAAAGACGGTATCCAGCTCATATCGAAGGCACGTGTAACCGTAAGGGCCAACATCAAACAATTGGTTGGTGGAGCCGGTGAAGAAACGGTTCTTGCCCGTGTTGGTGAAGGAATTGTATCCTCAATCGGATCTTCACACTCGCACAAAGCAGTACTGGAAAATCCTGACTTTATTTCCCGTGTAGTACTTGAAAAAGGTCTGGATGCAGGTACCGCTTTCGAAATACTTTCCATTGATATTGCCGATATTGACATCGGTAAGAACATTGGTGCCGTGCTGCAAATCGACCAGGCCGAGGCCGATAAAAACATTGCTCAGGCAAAAGCCGAAGAACGTCGTGCCATGGCAATTGCCGAAGAACAGGAAATGATTGCAAAAGCTCAGGAAGCCCGTGCCAAAGTTATTGAGGCCGAAGTTCAGGTACCTTTAGCTATTGCTGAAGCCTTCAGAAGCGGAAATCTGGGCATTATGGATTATATGAAATACAAAAACATTATGGCAGACACTTCCATGCGTGATTCAATTGCAGGAGAAGACACTATAGAAAAAGACTAACAAGCTAACTGTATAAATTACCAAAAGCCTTCCCGGTATACGGGAGGGCTTTTTTATTGGCTTCTCCCACCCTTAACATTGTGTTAAAACAAGCAGCCAATCCCCCGGTTTAAACCGAGGGCGAAAAGCGTTAACCCGCAGGAATTAAGCAGATAGATTGGGCCGAACCA
>JBFEWU010000403.1:0-4068 GCA_041546215.1 Draconibacterium sp.
AGGAAGCTTTGGATGATGCAGAATGTGCAGCCATTGTTTGTGCACGGGGTGGCTATGGCACAGTTCGTATTATCGATCAACTTGACTTTACCCGGTTTAAAAAATACCCCAAATGGCTGGTGGGATACAGCGACGTTACCATTATGCACCTGGCAATAAATAAACTGGGATTCGCAAGCCTGCACGGAACAATGCCTCCTTTCTTTTTCAACAAAAAAGGAGAAACAACCAGAAACCTGCATTCGCTGATGGACCTGCTTTCGGGAGACAAAGCCAGTTATGTGTTTCAATTGCCCGGGAAGAAAAGAAGCGGCAGAGCCAGCGGAGAATTAATTGGAGGAAACCTGTCGATTATTACCAGTTTGCTGGGAACCGCTTATGAAATCGAAACCAGAGATAAAATTCTGTTCATCGAAGATATTGATGAGTATTTGTACCACATCGACCGCATGATGATTCAGTTAAAACTGGCCGGGAAACTGGATAATTTAGCCGGCCTGGTGGTAGGTGATTTTACCCAGGTAAAAGACAATGACGAGCCTTTCGGACAAAGCGTTGAAGAAATAATTTGGGAGGCGGTAAGAGATTACGATTACCCGGTGAGTTTCGGATTAACAGCCGGCCACGGCCAAGTGAATTTAGCACTGGCATTTGGAAAGAAATGGGAGCTAAATGTGGCAGAAAATGAATCAACTTTGAAAACTAAATTTTAAGAACACGTTGTGGTATCGACACGCGAAATAGGTGAATTGGCAGAAGGAATGGCTCAACGGTACTTACGAAAGCTGGGTTACCAAATAAAGGATACAAACTGGTATCATGGTCATTTGGAGTTGGATATTATTGCTCAAGATGGCGATGAGCTTGTAATTGTTGAAGTGAAAGCCCGAACCGGCATTCGTTTCGAACACCCCTCGGAAGCAGTTACCGATGCAAAAATAAAACACATCGTAGAAGCTGCTGATGCGTATATTACGGAGAGAGATATTGAATTGGATACCCGTTTCGACGTCATCACGGTTATTTTTTTCAAAGAAGGGCACGAGCTGGAGCATTTTAAGGATGCATTTTATCCTACCATGTAAGGTGTCGTGTTTGACTTTTGCGCGCTTGAACTCACTCCTCATGATTTCACCCCTTAAACCCGGATTGTGAATTGGTTTTCGTTATGAGTGTCAAAATTGCAATACAGGACAATCAAAATTTAAAACAGTGGCTTTCTCATTTTGATTTCAATTTGATTCCGTTATTTTTATCGTTTCCAAAATTTTAGTGATGAACGTAGAAGAGATTCGGGAATATTGTTTGGCAAAAAAGGGAGCTACCGAGAGTTTCCCTTTTGATGAAACAACGCTGGTTTTTAAGGTGTTTAAGATGTTTTGTCTACTTGGATTGGACGATTCACGCGTTAGCCTGAAAAATGATCCCGAAAAAAACATAGAACTACGGGCACATTATCCTGCAATTTACGAAGGTTATCATTTAAATAAACAACACTGGAATACCATTGAACTGGATGGTACGGTTCCCACTGATTTAATGAAGGAAATGATTGACGTATCCTACGAATTGATCGTGGAAAGCCTCACGAAAAAACAAAAAGAGGAATTAAGTAATTTATAAAAATATGAAGTTATTATCGCTGCTGTTTGTCTTTGTTCTTGGTGCTCCCACTGTGTTTGCACAAGATAAGAACGAAAAATTTATCATCGAGAAAGAGTTAAAACACACTCCTGTGATTAGCCAGGGGCGTACCGGGACATGTTGGAGTTTTGCCACAACAAGTTTTTTAGAGTCGGAAATTATGCGTTTGGGATTTCCTGAGACCGATCTCTCGGAGATGTTTTTTGTGCATTACAATTATAAAAACAAAGCTTTCCAATACCTTTTGTATCACGGGAACAATAATTTTGGGGAAGGGAGTTTGTCGCACGATGTGATCAAAATTTTGGATGAACAGGGAATGGCAACTTACGAATCGTTTCCGGGGGAAAAGAAAGAAGGGAAATACAACCATCGCGAGCTGGTGACACAATTGAAAAAAGAAGCTGTGGAAATAAATAAAAAGAAAAGAAGTGAAATTAATGCTTCTGATTTAAGTTCATACAAAACAATACTGAAAGAGCAGCTGGGCAAACTGCCTGAAAAAATAAAAACCGGCAATGGTAAAGTCTCACCTGGCAAATTAAGGGATAAATTTAAATTAAATCCCGCTGACTACGTAGAGCTCACCTCCTATAGTCATCATCCGTTTTACAAACAATGTGTTCTGGAAGTACCCGATAACTGGGCACATGCCTTGTATTACAACTTACCTATTGATGAGCTGATGGACGTGATGTACTATTCGCTTAATAATGGATATACCATCGCGTGGGACGGTGATACCAGCGAAAAAACATTCATGCATAATAGCGGTAAAGCCGATGTTTCCGAAAATCAACAGGGTAAAGTCAACCAGGAATTACGCCAGAGCACGTTTTACGATCGCACAACCACCGACGATCATCTCATGCACATTGTTGGATTGTCGAAAGATGCACAAGGGAAAAGTTGTTTTTACACAAAGAACTCGTGGGGAGCCAACAGTAACGATTACGGAGGATATTTACATATGACCGAAGATTATGTTC
The DNA here is from genome assembly GCA_041546215.1 of Draconibacterium sp. Lineage (GTDB taxonomy): Bacteria > Bacteroidota > Bacteroidia > Bacteroidales > Prolixibacteraceae > Draconibacterium. The sequence goes on from JBFEWU010000403.1 coordinate 2,634, forward strand.
GTTTAAAAACGGTTGGAATATTGGTTCACAAAGATGCGATCCCTGCGAAAATAAAAGCTAAACTTGGTTTGTAATGCGTGAGTTCAGACTTTCTACTGATTACATTGAATTAATGAAGCTTTTAAAGCTTTTACGAATTGCACAAACAGGAGGCCATGCAAAAATTATGGTGGATGATGGCGAGGTGGTTCGTAATGGAGAACCTGAGTTCAGAAAGCGGGCAAAGCTGGTAAAAGGAGATGTGATTGAAGTAATGGGTGAAACAATAACAATCGTTTAACAACCCCATAAAAAAAGAAAGAGCCGGTTATTCCGGCTTCAGTTCTTTTATGAAATGTGTGTAGAAATAAGTTTTAGGAAGAGGGACTTCACTAGAAAAGGGTTCCTGTTGTTATTTCTTCAATACAAAAATAAAGTTTAAAGTACTTTTTCGGTCAAATTATTGCCATTTAATTGTGAATGATAGGATTTAACATACGATTATACTTATATTTTGGGATGAACACCTCAAAAAAGACAATATAACAAAAAAGCTCTCACATGAGGGCTTCCTTGTTTCTATCGGAAAGTAAGCGACAAGTTATTTTTTATTTCTGAATATGTACATCCATTTGCGGGAATGGGATGTTAAGGCCTTCTTTATCAAATGTTTTGTATACCTGTTCTGTGAGATCGAAGTAGATGCCCCAGTAATTTGCAGCCTCGGCCCAAACGCGAACAACCAGGTTTACCGAACTGTCGGCCAGCTCGCTAACGGCAATAAATGGCTCTGCCGGATCATTAAGGATTCGATCATCAGCTTTTATTAATTTCATTAAAACTTCTTTGGCTTTATCCACATCGTCGCCATATCCAATGCCGAAGGTAAAATCTACCCTGCGTTTGGGTTCAACCGAAAAGTTGACCATTGAACCTGAAGAAAGACCGGCGTTGGGAATGATAATGGTTTTGTTGTCGCCGGTTTTAAGGATGGTGTTAAAAATCTGAATCTCCCTGACTGATGCTGTATATCCTTGTGCCGTGATTACATCGCCTACCTTGAAGGGTTTAAATATTAAGATCATTACACCCCCGGCAAAATTTTGAAGGGTACCCGAAAGTGCCATGCCGACAGCCAAACCTGCGGCACCAAGAATGGCAATGAACGAAGTCATTTCAACACCCATCATCCCAATAACCGCAATCCACAGCATGAGTTTAAGCGTTATGCCCAGCATGCTGTTCAAAAATCCGCGGAGAGATGCTTCAACTTCTCTTTTCTCCATCTGGCGCCGAATAACACCACGTAGGATAGAAATAATCCACATACCCACAATCAAGGTAATTAATGCGCCAATTAATTTGGGTCCGTAAGTGACCACAATGTCATTTATCTGTAACGATAGGTTTTCCATATTTTTATAATTTAAATGTACTACTTCAAATTACAAAGAAT
>JBFEWU010000138.1:0-11441 GCA_041546215.1 Draconibacterium sp.
TCTGCTCTTTGTTTAACAACAAAACTACCAAAACCTCTCAGGTAAACATTTTTACCATCAACCAAAGAATCTTTTACGGTTTCCATAAAAGCTTCAACTGTTTTTTGAACAGTTACCTTCTCAATTCCTGTTTCTTTAGAAATTTCATTTACAATATCTGCCTTAGTCATCTCTTAATATATTTAATTTTCAATGTATTATAGTTTTTATACGAGTCTGCAAAAATAAAAATAATTATAAAACCGAAAAGCATTTCAAATAATTTATTTTTGTTTTTCGTAAGATTCTTAAACAGTTAAGGTAAAATGGAGGGTTTTAAAGGGGATATTTACAAGTGGTACAGCAGAAATAAGCGGGATTTACCATGGAGAAACACGAACGATGCATACAAAATATGGATTTCCGAGATTATTTTACAACAAACACGTGTAGTCCAGGGCACAAATTACTACCTACGCTTTATTGAACAATTTCCGACGGTTGACAAATTAGCTCAGGCCAGCGAGGATGAGGTTTTAAAACTTTGGCAGGGGCTGGGTTATTATTCACGTGCCCGAAACCTGCACGCCACAGCTAAAAGTATTGTTCAGTTGTACAATTCGGTTTTCCCGAAAGCTTATAACGACATCCTTAAATTAAAAGGTATTGGTCCGTACACGGCCGCGGCCATCGCATCAATTGCCTTCAAGCTCCCCTATCCCACGGTCGACGGAAATATATATCGTGTATTGTCTCGCTATTTCGGAATTGAAACGCCCATTGATACTACTTCCGGGAAAAAACAGTTTCAGGAATTAGCCGGGGAGTTAATATCCAATGATGCTCCGGGAATGCACAACCAGGCTCTTATGGAATTTGGCGCCCTGCAGTGTACACCAAAATCGCCCAACTGCGAAAAATGTCCCTTAATTGACACCTGTTATGCCTTTAACAAAAATGCCATCATGAAACTTCCGGTAAAGGGGAAAAAAAACAAGCAGAACAAACGCTTTTTTTACTATTATTTTATCGATGACGGTATTCATTTATATCTAAACAAACGTACATCGAACGATATCTGGAAAAACCTATACGAACTTCCGCTGGTGGAAAATGGGAAGGACCTTTCGGATGAAGAACTTTTTGTGCAAGAAATTCCTTTTATTGAAAGTAGTGATTTCAACGTAAAGCAGGTTTCAAGAGAAAAAAAGCATGTTTTAAGCCACCAAATCATTCACTCAAAACTTATTTATGTTGAAGTAAAACCGAATATTAACATTAGTGCACACTTAATTCGGGTAAATAAAAAAGATATTTCTAAATTTGCTGTACCCAGATTATTGGAACAGTTTTTTGAAGATTATGATCTGGTAGATTCATAAAGTAAAACCGATGGCTAATTTTAGACAGGTAAAGTTTAAATGTTAACCTTAATAATTTATAAAGTATGTCAGTTAATAAAGTAATTTTAGTTGGAAATGTTGGAAAAGATCCCGAGGTAAGACACCTCGATTCAGGGGTGGCAGTGGCCAATTTCCCTCTTGCAACATCAGAGTCGTATACGGCTAAAAACGGCGAACGTGTTACCACAACCGAGTGGCACAATATTGTATTATGGCGGGGTTTAGCCGAAGTGGCAGAAAAATATGTTACCAAAGGCCGTCAGCTGTACATTGAAGGCAAGATTCGTACCCGAGCCTGGGACGACAAAGAAGGAAACAAACGGTATACGACGGAAATATACGGAGATCAAATGCAGATGCTTGGCACCAAAGCCGACAACCAGGGAGGAGCACAGCCAAATCAGGAAAAAGATACGATTCAGGATAGCCTGGCATCAAAACCAGGTGTGAATGAACCCCAAATTGAGGAACCTGAGGGCGACGACGATCTTCCATTCTAAACGAAAAATAACAACTATTGGAAACAGAACCGCTACTTGCATCAGCCACTACAGGCATCTGGGACATTCAATTACATCCTCTAACAATGGAAATTATTCTTTCAATTGTAATTGTACTGTTACTTTTGTTAAGTTCGGCTTTAATTAGCGGCTCTGAGGTGGCATACTTTTCATTAACAGCCGCCGACAAGCAAAAATTAAAGAAGAAGAAGGGTAAAACCAATAGCCGGGTTCGAAAGAACCTTGAGAATCCTGAAAAGTTGCTGGCGACAATATTGGTTACCAATAATTTTGTCAATGTTGGCATTATTATACTAACTGCTTTTATTACCGGTAACCTTGTATCGTTTGTGGATGCACCTGTTCTTGAATTTGTGTTCCAGGTAGTACTCATCACCTTCTTCCTTTTGCTTTTTGGCGAAATTATTCCAAAGGTTTATGCCACTCATTTCGCCTTACGTTTTGCACGGTTTATGGCACTGCCTCTGCAATGGCTCGAAAAAATTTTTCGACCGGTAAATGCCATTCTCATTTATTCTACCGGATTTGTAAACCGTCGTTTACGAAAACACAAGAAGAATATTTCAATTGATGAAATATCGCAGGCACTTGAATTAACATCCGACCAGGAACTTTCAGAAGAAAAAGATATTCTGGAGGGTATTGTAAAGTTTGGCAACAAAGATGTGAGTGAAATCATGAAACCACGTGTTGATGTGGTTTCGATTGATATTAAAACCGGTTTTGAGGATGTTTTACAGGTCATTAACGAATCGGGATATTCACGAATTCCGGTATACATCGAGTCCTTCGATAAAATAAGTGGCATACTATACATTAAAGATATTCTTCCGCACAGCCATAAATCAAACGCATTTAAGTGGCAAACCTTAATCCGCGCACCATTTTATGTCCCCGACATAAAAAAGATTAGCTCACTGTTGGAAGAAATGCAAAAAACAAAGGTACACCTTGCCATTGTTGTTGATGAATATGGTGGCACCTCCGGGATTGTTACCCTGGAAGATATTCTGGAAGAAATTGTTGGCGACATTACCGATGAATTCGACGAAGAGGAAAGCTTATTTTCGACCATATCGGACAATGAATTTATGTTTGACGCAAAAATATTACTTGGCGATTTTTACAAAGCGGTTAACTGTAACGATTCTATTTTCAATGATGTGAAAGGCGATGCCGATACCCTGGCAGGACTGATTCTTGAATTAAAAGGTGAAATCCCGGCATTGCGGGAAGAAATTCAGTGCAAGCAATTTTTGTTTACAATCGAAGAGGTTGACAACCGCCGGATCAAACAAATAAAAGTAAAAATCAATGCATAGCGCTTTCGGGCGTCTAAGGTAAAACTCATTCAAATGAAGCTCTGGAAATTCTTAATCCTGTTTTTACTTTTTGCTGCCTGCAGCGAATCTTTCACTCCCCGGCCACGTGGTTATTTTCGTATTGATTTCCCGGAAAAGAAATATGCACGGATCAACAGGGTCTATCCCTACAGTTTCGAAATTCCAAAATATGCTGAAATTCAACAAGACATGCAAAATCCCAATGAACACAACTGGATAAATATTGCTGTTCCGGAAAACAAAGTTGAAATACACATTTCATACTACGATTTAGAGGATCAGGATAAATCCCCAAGAGAATCGCTGATCGAATTTATGGAAGATACAAGGCGTCTGGCTTACAAACATTCCATAAAAGCGGATGCCATTGATGAACACATTTTTATGAATCCCACACAAAAGGTGTTTGGAACCATTTACAAAATTAAGGGGAATGCTGCTTCACCCATGCAATTTTTTCTTACCGACAGCACGAAACATTTTTTACGTGGTGCATTTTATATCCGCGAAATCCCCGATATTGATTCTTTAAATCCTGTGATTCAATTTATGGAACCTGATATTATAAAAATGATTGAAACAACCAGCTGGAATTAATGCCCTTTGAAAAGACGATAAATACACCCAATGGAATAATCGGAATCTGGGGTTTGAGTGATTCATCCCGAGAATTGGCAAAGCAATGTACGCTTTCGAAAGCCGACCTGGAAAGATTTAATGGCTTTACATCTGAACGACGTAAAAAAGAATTTTTGGCCACACGCATTCTTTTAAAAAAACTAGTACCGGGAAATCATAAAATTATCTATAACAAATGGGGTAAACCAGCCTTAAGAGACCATTCAACAAACATTAGTATTTCACATTCAGCTGATTTTGCCTGTATGTTTATCTCCGAAAAAAAAATCGGGATTGATGTTGAACAAACCACACGAATGATCGATAAAATTGCTGATCGTTTTCTTCATCGGAAAGAACGGGAATTCATTGCCGGATTGCCGGCAAACCAGCAAGAGGCAAAGATTCTTTTCTGGGCCGCGAAAGAGGCGATATTTAAATGCACCAGCAAACAAGCAATTGAGTTTAATGAACAAATTTTCATTGATCCCTTTCCATTAAATTCAGAAGGATCTTTTAATGGCCATTTGTTTCTTGACGGTGGAACAATGAAATTTAAACTTCATTACACTTTTTTCAAAGATAATGTAATGGTATATTGCATGGAACAATGAGAATCTGCAAATAAGATGAAAAAAACAGCCAAGCAAATACTGGTTATTTTCGGGGCTTCAGGCGACCTGAGCAAACGAAAACTTATCCCTGCACTTTTTGAATTATTTTGTCAGAATTTACTGCCTGAACATTTTGCCGTTTTGGGTGCATCGCGCTCGAACCTTACTGACGAGGAGTTCAGGAACAGGGCCGATGAGTTTTTACCCCATAGCCATAAGCTTGTTGAGTTTAAAAAGAAACTGTTCTATCAGTCGGTTCAAAATCATTCAGCAGAAGATTTTATCCCATTAAAGAACAGGCTGAATGAAATTTCGGAGACTCTGAAAATCGACAAAAATTACCTCTTCTATTTGTCAACACCACCATCATTATATGCTGTTATTCCAAGGCTGCTGGCAGAAAACGGTTTGAGTAAATCGGAGAAATACTTCAGAAGATTAATTGTTGAGAAGCCATTCGGAACCAGCCTGCATTCGGCCAGAGAATTAAATATTCAATTGCTGAATTATTTTTCTGAAGACCAGATCTACCGTATCGATCACTATTTGGGAAAAGAAACGGTACAAAACATGCTGGTAACGCGTTTTTCAAACGGAATTTTTGAACCACTCTGGAATCGTCGCTACATCGAACGTGTTGAGATTACTTCGGCTGAAAGCCTTGGTGTAGAAGGCCGAGGTGGTTATTACGACCACTCGGGTGCTCTACGCGACATGTTGCAAAACCACTTGCTGCAGGTAGTCGGTTTTGTAGCCATGGAAGCACCGGTAATTGTTGAAGCCAATGCCATTAGAAATGAGATTTTAAAAGTATTTCAATCTTTTCGCCCCATAAGAGAGAATGAAGTTTCCCGTTATGTTATACGCGGACAATACACGGATTCGAATATTGGAAACCAACATATCGTAGGATATCGCAAAGAACCGGGGGTTGAAAAATACTCGCGAACTGAAACTTTTGTTGCCCTTAAGTTTTTTATCGACAACTGGCGGTGGGCAGGCGTCCCGTTTTTTATTCGTACCGGGAAAAAACTGCCTACACGTGTTACCGAAATCGTTATTCATTTTAAAAATGTACCGCATAACCTGTTTGGCTCTGCGGCAATGGGGCACACAAATAACCAGCTGATCATCCGCATACAACCTGATGAAGGAATTTTACTGAAATTTGGGATGAAAACACCGGGAGCAGGTTTCAAGGTGCAGGGTGTAAACATGGATTTTCATTATTCCGATCTGGCAGTAAGTAAAATACCCGCTGCCTACGAACGTTTGCTGCTTGATTGCATGCAGGGTGATGCAACCTTGTACGCACGTGGTGATACTGTTGAGGAAGCATGGAGTTTTGTGCAGCCCATTTTAAACGCCTGGGAAACCAATCCGGAAATTCCAATATATGGCTATCCTGCCGGAACATGGGGCCCTGAAGATTCGGACAGGTTAATTGGGAAAGGGCAAGGATGGCGTTATCCTTGCAAAAATCTAACCAACGATGGGTTATATTGTGAACTCTAAACGATTTTTATTTGTTATCAGACAATAAAACAAATCAAATGGAAACCTTTACAGAAGTAAGAATTTTTTCGAAGCCCAAAAAAGTTTACAATGCTGTTGCTAAAGAAATCATTAAGTTAGTTCACAACTCCAATCAGCAAATTTTCGACATTGCACTTTCAGGGGGAAATACGCCCGAAGGACTTTTTAAGATCATCAGCAAAAAATATGCTGACGAAATTCCCTGGGATCGCATTCATTTTTGGTGGGGAGATGAACGATGCGTAGCGCCCACAGATGAGCAAAGCAACTACAAAATGGCGTTTGATTACTTATTGTCCAAAATCCCGATACCTGAAAAAAACATCCACCGGATTAAAGGCGAAGCCGATCCGGAAATGGAAGCAATCCGCTATTCCGGGGAAATGGAAGCGACATTAAATTCCCGGGGGAAAGATCCGGTTTTTGACATCATCATTTTAGGCCTGGGAGACGATGGTCATACGGCGTCCATTTTTCCCGATCAGCTTGAATTATTTGAATACGAGAATAGCTGTACCGTTACACAGCACCCGCTCTCGGGGCAAAATCGAATTACGATCACAGGAAATGTTCTTAATAATGCCAACCAGATATTCTTCCTGGTAACGGGAGAAAACAAGGCTTTGAGAGTTTCTGAAATAATGAATGACAGCGAGGCTGCCAAACTGCTTCCGGCCTATTATATTTCACCTAAAAACGGGGTGCTAATCTGGTTCTTAGATGAAGCTGCAGCGGCTCAGATTTCTTAATTAACCGGTTTTAGACCGAGTACCTCTTCTCCAAACAGCTGTGTTGCATTCGTCACCTCATCCAAACTTCCGGAAGTAAGTTCACAGGCAATTACATGCTCGCCTGCATCTGGAAATGCGATCTTTACTTTCTGAGTTTCTATCGTGCCCAGTTGATCAAACATTTTCAGCATGGCATCAACTTTTACCGTTTTATCCTGGTTGTTGTCGTCTTTGTAATAATAGCCAAGAAAAACAGGTGCGGTAACCTGTTTAAAAGTCTCCTTTTTCATGGTTGCCTCCACCAATTGCTGGAGATAAACCAAGGCTTCCAGGCGATATCTGCAATCCCAGTATTGACAAGCTTCTGACTCTGGATCCTCGTCAGTAACCCGGAATTTCCCGTCCATCACATGTCTTGCAATTTGCAAACCCCAGGGTTTTGAAAGTAAGAATGCGGTTTTGTCGTTAATTCTAACATTTGGAGAATAAAGCACCAGGCCCTGCACATATTCCGGAAAATCAGCAGCCAATTTCAGAGCCAGCGTACCGCCTGTTGAAGTACACATGATTATCACTTTTTTCCCTATCGTACGGGCTACCATCAATGCTTCTTTTGCCGAATACCAGAGTTCATCGGGTGTCATGTTCAGCAATGGATCCTCGCTGACAAGACCATGCGCATGCAAACGCGGCAGATAAAGATTACAACCAAAATGTTTTGCAAAATTCACATGTGCCGGATATCCCTCGTACCACGAGGCCGAAAACCCGTGCAAATACAAAACACTAAATTCTGTACGCTCCTTTTTTGTTTCTTCAGCCCATAGAATACGGGATTCATTGTCATTCTTTACAGAGAACGCAGCTTCATTCCTTTGAACGTAACTATCTACGTTTCCAATGCTTGCTGATATGGATGGCAGGTCTTTATTTAATACCGGCTTTGCTGGTTTTGGACCAAGAACATAGATTAAGATTGCCAAAATAATTAAAATCCCGAAGAATCGTTTTATGCGTTTCACTTGAATATATTTTAAATTAAATGTTCATTTTCTGGTTGCTGGTTGCTGGTTGCTGGTTGCTGGTTGCTGGTTGCTGCTTGTTTCATGCTTGTAAATTTTATGTGAAAGTACAATATTTTACCCTAATATAATCAGAAATCAATTAGCAACTGAACGGCTTTCTTTTCCTCCTTTTGATTTATAAAATTTGATAGGGTTAAGCCCAGCAAACGGATACCTTTTGTAAAACCTCCTTCAATGTTCATCAACTTTTTACTCTCCTTAAAAAACATTTCTTTGGTACTGAAATAATCCGGAATCGTTTTACTTCGGGTATGCTGCTCGAAATCAGCATATTTAAATTTAAGAGTAAGCGTTTTGGCTTTCACTTTTGACCGTTCTGCACGCACCCAAACTTTTTCCGCAATTTTCAACATCTCACGTTCCAGTTCATCATCGCGAAAAAGATCGTGCACAAAGGTATTTTCTGCACCTACCGATTTACGTTCTCTCGAAGGTTGGACTTCCCGGTTGTCTATTCCCCTGCTGATATCGTAATAGTAATTCCCTGCCTTTCCGAACAGCCGGGTCAGCTCCAAACGATCTATTTTTTTCAAATCAGCTCCGCACCAAACACCCATTTTATTCAGCTTTTCGGCGGTTACCTTTCCAATTCCAAAAAATTTTCGCACCTCCAGTTTATCGATAAATGCCCGGGCCATATCAGGTGTCACCACATAAATTCCGTCAGGCTTCTTCACATCAGAAGCTACCTTGGCTAAGAATTTATTGTATGAAACACCAGCAGAAGCTGTTAATCCTGTAGTTTTATATATTCGGGACTTTATTTCCTTTGCAATTAAGGTTGCCGATGGTTTACCCTTTTTGGCATAAGTAACATCCAGGTATGCTTCGTCGAGCGAAAGTGGCTCCACCAAATCGGTATATTCGAAAAATATGCTGCGAATTTTAGCCGAAATTTCTTTGTAGCGCTCGAAACGGTGTTTTACAAATATCAGGTCGGGACATAAGCGCTTGGCAACCTTTGACGACATGGCAGAATGCACACCAAACTTGCGAGCTTCGTAACTGGCAGCAGCAACTACACCGCGCTCACCTATGCCACCAACCGCAACCGGTTTCCCTTGCAGTCCGGGATTATCCAGTTGCTCTACAGAGGCGAAAAATGCATCCATGTCAAGGTGAATAATTTTTCTGATATTTTCCGACGAGACAGCCATGGGATACAAAAATACAAAAACAAAAAAGCTGCCCGTTTCCAGGCAGCAATTAAATAAGGTGAATTCGATAGCTGATATCAAACTCACCTTAAATAGATAAAACAAATGCTACATTTCCAATATCTTAAATTCCGTTCTTCTATTGACCCGATGTTCCTCCTCTGAACAATCAACTCCATCGTCGCAGGCATTCACAAGTTCATTTTCGCCATAACCTTTGGCTATAATTCGTTCTTTGCCAACACCATTTTTAACGATGTAGCCAACAGCCGAATCCGAACGTTTCTGGCTCAAGGTCTCATTATACCTGTCGCTTCCCCGGCAGTCGGTATGGGAACCTAACTCAACCCTCCAGTCCGGATTATCCTTCATCACTTTAACCAACTTATCCAATTCAACTTCCGACTCCGGGAGAATATCCCATTTGTCGAAATCATAATAAATATTCTCCATTACAAACTTTTGACCAACCACAACTCTCTCAACCCAAAGTGTATCCTTTACAATACCGAACGGTTGGCCTATAGTGGTAATGGATTTCGAATCATTCATATAGCCTTCCATATTGGTTTTAACGGCATATGATTTACCTTTTTGAAGTGCTCTTTTAAACACTACTCCATCTATAACAGACAATACATTATCGAAGCTAATGGATGCACCTTCAACCGGAGTTTTGGTTTTTCTGTCCATCACAACCAACTCAAGATCATAGCGACCTTCAATTTGCACCTTATAGATATCGTCATTGCCCATTCCTCCATCCCGGTTAGATGTAAAATAACCTACTTCTTCTCCTTTTTGGATCACAAATGCAAAGTCATCGGCATCAGAATTTAACTGTTCAACAGGCGTTACTTCGGTCATCTTATCCCCCATCATTGCCACATGATAGATATCCAGGTCACCGCCTTCTCCCCGACCGTTTGTTGCAAAAATCAACATCTTGTCTTTAAAGATAAAGGGAAACATTTCATTTCCTTCGCTATTTATCTGATCGCCCATATTATGCATTTCACCCCAAACACCCTTAATCCTCTCCGCTTTGTATATATCAGTTCCCCCAAAACCTGTTCCCGGGATATCAGACACAAAATAAAGTGTATTCCCATCGGAAGTTATTGCCGGATGCCCAACCGAATAAGCCGGATCGTTAAAAGGAAGCTCTTCTGTTTTCGTCCAAACACCATCGGCTTTCTGCAGAATAATAATTTTCAGTTTAATATCAGCCTTTTGGTAAACCCGGTTGCGGATATTAGGATTTTCAAAATTGCTCAGGGTCACAAACAGCTCACCCGTTTTTTCGCAATAGGAAACCGGTCCGGCATGATACCCCTCACTATGTTGGACCAATTTAACTGCTTTTGCCCCGCTTACATCTCCTTTTGCATTAAGCGGTGAGGCAAACACATCATAATATATATTCTTCTTCTTTCCCTCAGCCAGTTTTTCGATTTCTTCACTGGTAAAAGCTGAATGCCACAATTCGCTTCCAACAAAGGCAGGCCCGAAATCGCTGTGACTTGAGTTCAACGTTGTCTCTTCGACCTTCAACTTAACCATCTTCTCGAAATAAACGCACTTATCCTGCGCGCTTAACATAATAGGAATGATTCCTACTAAAAGAAGTAACACTTTTTTCATACTATATGAATTTAGGATTTTAATGAAACGCAATAACAAAATATACATATTAAGAAGATATCCATCTACTTAATACGACCCTTATTTTTACTCCTGCAATTTTCAGATTGCATTTAGTTTCACCAAGTTAGTTGATTTTACTTAATTAGTCAAGCCTTTTTGTAAGTAACACTACATTTTCAACGTGATGTGTATGAGGGAACATGTCAACCGGTCTGACTTTTTCAATTTGGTACAGTTCGCCCAAAATTGCAATATCCCGGGCCTGAGTTGCCGGATTACAACTAACATAAACAATTTTATTTGGAGCTACTTTTAGAATGGTGGCAAGTACATCACCATGCATTCCTGCTCTTGGAGGATCGGTAATAATTACTTCCGGTTTTCCGTGTTCCTGTACAAATTTTTCGTTCAGCACATCTTTCATGTCGCCAGCAAAAAACAGGGTATTTTTAATCGTATTCAGTTTCGAATTTAATTTTGCATCTTCTATTGCTTCTGGCACATATTCAATACCCACTACTTTTCCGGCACTTTTTGCCACAAAATTTGCGATTGTACCCGTTCCTGTATAAAGGTCATAAACGGTCTCTGTTCCGGTTAAACCGGCAAAATCCCGCGCTACTTTATATAAAACATAAGCCTGTTCAGAATTGGTTTGATAAAAACTTTTTGCCCCTATTTTAAACTGAAGACCTTCCATCTCTTCCAAAATATACTCCCTGCCACTGTAAACTTCAATTGTTTGATCGGTAATGGTATCGTTACCCTTTTCATTTATGACATATAACAAAGAGGTAATTTCAGGAA
>JBFEWU010000231.1:0-7642 GCA_041546215.1 Draconibacterium sp.
CTGGTAAAGTAATTCCTAATGTTCAGGTGAGGATTGAAAATTTTGAGACCGGAGAAGACTGTAAAACAAGTGAGGTTGGTAAAATTTTGGTGAAAGGAGATTCAATTATGAAAGGGTATTATAATGATCCTGAGATCACGGCTGAGTGCCTGATTAATGGATGGTATAATACTGGCGATATGGGATATTTTGATAATGACGGCTATCTGTGGCATTCCGGCAGATTTAAAAGGTTTGTAAAGATAGGAGGTGAAATGGTATCGCTTGTAAAAGTGGAGAATACACTTGAACAATTCCTCCCCGAGGGAGTGTACTGTTGTGTGGTTGAAATTGCCGATGAAACTAAGGGAGCATCTATTGTTGCAACGGTAACACAAAAAGTAAATAAAGCAGAAATACTTAAAAAGATGAGTGGAGAACTTCCCAATATTGCTCTTCCCAGACAGTTTTTGGTTATAGATGAGTTACCAATGATGGGTACCGGTAAAATAGATTTCCGAAGCGTTGCGCAAATTGTGGTTGAAAAGTTAAGCAATGGAGAATAAGGTATTGTTTTAAAAAAATATAATAGAAAAACGGATATATTTTGAAACATCTGGGAGACGTATTCCCCAGCGCCCTGACACGTTAGAATCCTATATAACAGTATTACGTTATGCCTTATTAAAATCAACAGTTTGTTTAACCATGTAAAGAATTATGCATTATGACAAATAAAAAAAACGTTCTAGCAATTATCATTCTGGTAATATTGTGCCTTACTACTAATCATGCGCATGCACAACTTGAAGAAAAATACGCCAACTACGAAGAACTTGAGTACAAAGGATTGAAATATGGGTTTTATAAGCCTCATGAATACGATAAAAACAAATCATATCCGCTTGTACTAGTCCTTAATGGATTAGCTGATACACTCAGCCATGATTTAGTTTATTATAAAGAATTATTTCAAAAGAATAATCCATGTTTCGTATTAACTCCAAAAAGCTATGGAAATCCGTATGAAGGGGGTGGTTGGTTTTATCCCTTTAATAATACCTTACTTACGGATGGTAAATTGGCAATCGAAATTCTTGAGAATAAAGTTCACAACTATAACATCGATACAGATCGACTTTACATTCATGGAGGTTCAATGGGAGGAATTGGTACATTCGGAATGCTGTCAAGTTTTCCTGAAAAATTTACCGCTGCTTATATTGTTTGCGGTGGGGCCAAAGTGGAAACTGCTAAAATGTTTATCAATACACCTCTATGGATTTTTCACGGTGAGTTAGATGATGTGGTCCCGGTTCACCTATCAAGGAATATATTCAATGCAATACTTAAACAAGGCGGAGAAAAGGTACGATACACCGTTTACCCAGGAGTGAAGCATAATAGTTGGAGTTGCAGCAGCAGGACTACTAACAGAATGCACATATTGAAATGTATCAACTGCAATTTCCCGTTGCCATTTCAATGATCCATCCATGCGATTAATGTTCCAAACCAGGTACTTTTTGTTCTCAATATCAACTCCTGTAATAAAAATATTGCTGCCACAAATACATGGAGATGAAACACCCGATGGAATAGAAGTTTTCCATAGGATATTTTTATCCTGACTAAATTCAACAGGGGGTTTGGCATTTTCGGGTGCTATGCCTGATGCATTTGGTCCCCTAAATTGCATCCATTCGTTATTTTGAGCATCACATAAAATTGAAATAACTAAGGTTGTTAATACTAAGACAGTTTTTAATTTGTTCATATTGTCTGGTTTTGTTTTTTACATGATTTAAAATAATCGTTTAAATATGTTTGTATACTGCATGTACCGGGTTATCTGCCCCTCTATATTTTTTGCTACACGACTTGGGTATAATGTTCAAATAGTTAAAATACATGATCCGAAAATCACAAGTTCATAAGTGTTCATCACCTCCTCTTGTCAATTTCAATCCGTTTTATATTGAGTTTTTACCCTAAATTTAAGAGACCGGACTGTGCGATGCCGGCTCATTGACGATATCTAATAAACCGTTTTTCTTTTGCACTCTTTTAAATACTCATCAATCAGTTCGACTGCTCTTTCAGGGGCGTCATATTTTGCAAAGTCAACTTGTATTTCCTTTGCCTTTTGTTTGTACGATGGATCAGACAAAACCATCATAACTGCTTTTCTGATATTTTTTGGTGTAGGTTTTTGCCTTCTCATATTAATTCCGGCCCCAGTTTTTTCCAACCTCGATGCAACTTCCATTTTATCTTCGGTGGCACCTGCAATAACAACTGGAATTCCGTGTGATAAAGCCATCTGAGTACCCCCAAATCCACCATTTGTAATCATTAAATCTACATGTGGCAGAATGTTACCAAATGGAATATAAGACTCCACATATACATTCTCTGGTAAATTGCTTAGCTCATTATCTTTAACGGGTACTGCCAGAATAGTCATTTTCTCGTCTTTTAGCGCTTCAATGGCAGGGAGAATAAGATCATCGTAATTTTTTGCTATCGTTCCTTGATTGATCAGAATTAATGGTTTCCCATTCACAATTTCCGACCACCAATCGGGCTTCTTGTAATTAACCTTTGGGGCCATTAAAATAGGTCCGATAAATCGAAAATTGGAAGGGAAATTCTCCCGGGGATATTCGAAAGACGGAGTTGATGTGTGAAAAACAAGATTTGGGATTTCATATCCTTTTACAAAATAACTTTTATCATAAGGAGCTAAGCCTAAAGTCTTCCGTATATCATTTAAGTATTTTTGAACATCCCTGAATATGAACTTGTCAAAAAGTGCATTTAAAAAATTATTTCTCAGATTTGTAAGGAACGAATTACCTGGTAATATTCCCAGTCCGAATGGGGCAATATTTTTACCGGGAAGGCTCAACGGTAAAACAGATAATCGAATGCTTGGTGGGCCACCTAACTCTGTTTCCCAAGCACCTGCAATCATGAACGTATCGTAAATAACGAGATCCGCAGGAAAATTCACCATAAGGTCTTCAAGTATTTTTAGAATATCCGGTACGGGATCAAACATGACATGTTTTATATAATACTTGATTTGCTTTAGCCCCTTTTTCTTCCTCAATTCAGGGTAAAAATCATAAATCTCTTTATCCATCGGATCCCATTTCTCGGGCATTGCATGGAAGGTAGCTCCAGTACTTTCAACACGTTTTTTAAAGCTTATTCCCGTTATGCAAACAACATCATTTCCCCTTTCAACAAGTTTGATGATGATTGGAACAAATGGATTAAAGTGTCCTTCAACCGGTTCGGCCAGTACAATTATTTTATGCATGATTTTTGGTTCACTTAAAATTGAATTATGTTACGCAGTAGCCGCTAAATTGTTTCAAAATGTCGCCAGGCCCGGCATTAATCCAGGATAAATATGATTTTCAGGTCTCAAACATAAAAAAGTCACCCCTCATTATACATCATAGCTACATCAGAAGTCTTATGGCGAGGCCTTTGTATTGATTGTTTGACTAACGGTATCCGCAATGCCGAAGAAATCACTATAATTATTAGTTCGCTTATGACCTTCGAGGAATCGCTGCCAAAGACCAGACCAGATTTTGTTCTTTTGATTCTGTTGTTTGGTTTTCTTGACAAAACTTGACATAACATTTTTATTCCTTGACACGTAGATGTTTTAAAATTCTGACCTTTTAACGTTCAAAATATTATTCTTCCTGATGTTTAAAAAGCACTATGAAGTGAAAAAGAAGATTCTGCTATATTATTTCCTTGCTATTGTATTGCCAAGTATTATTCTCGGATTTCTGGCATTCAGAGGATTAATTAATGACCAGGCAAAAAAAGAAAAAGAAAGTAGACAGGTCCTTTCCGAAATAGCAACAAGCCTGATTGAGCAGACTGATCTAATCATCACCGAAATCGAAGAACAGTTTAACTTAAATTCAAAAGTGAGAAATGTATCCTTTGCCCATGGAGGTACTTTTAAAGATTCAATTCTCTCTGAATTTTGTGAAAATAAGCAGGTAATTAAAAGTATAATACACGCAGATACTTCTGGAGAATTCCACTTGCTCAATGCAGGTCTCCTTTTTTTTCCGGACGGAACCTTAGGCGATCATAATATAACATCCATGTCTATTAATAGTTCTGCTTTGGGCCTTGGATGGAAATACGAATTTCAAGACAAAAATTATCCCCAGGCTTTAAGCTATTACCGGGATGTACTGAAAAATACAAAACCTAAGTCATCGAAAGTACACCTCCTTTTTACGATTGCCAGAATTCAGAAAAAACAACAAAAATTCAAGGATGCAGTAAATACGTTCAGATTGATTGAAGATGCATATCATGATGAGAAATTAGAAGGAGGATTACCTGTTGGCATTGCAGCTTTAATGGAAACCAGTAAACTTTATTTAAGCACAGGCGACACCTTAAATGCCCTAAAATCAACCGTTGAGCTTCTTACAAAAACTTCCGAATATCGTTTTAAACTTGAAGTCTCTCATTATAATCATTTAGTTTCAACTTGTAGCGATATAATTGATGCCAGTAAACATTGCGCCGAAAATTTATGCCATGCACAACAAGAAAAGGCTAATTCAATATTGGAGAAACTAAAGATGTGCGTTGAAAATACATTACAGCAATGGGAAATGCTTGATGCAATCTCTTCTGATTTTAGAGGAGACGGGGGCCATTCCCCGAATGGAGAAAGTGATTACAGAGTATATACAAATCATAACCAATTAGCCACTTTTTATTCCGTTTTACCGGAAAGCGAAAAGGGGCGATGGATGATTATCTATAACCTTGAAGAATTATTAACCCGAGTAACGCAGGACCTGATTCCTGAGATGCAAGAGGCAGAATATTTTAAATGGAAGGTTTTAAAAGAGGGCAGAGAAATGCTGAAACAATCCTCCGGAGAATTAAACGGGGGGATAAAGACGACATCGGTTTTCCCAAACTATTTGCCATCGTGGTCTTTGGTTCTTGTTAAAGAACCGACCAACCTTATCGCATCCTTTCTAAATGCCTCACAAGGTGTTTTCCTGTATATTTTTCTTTTTATTGTCATCGGTCTTTCTCTTGGTCTCATTTTTACACTCCAGGTTATTAACAAAGAGCTTCTGCTCTCGAAAATGAAATCAGATTTTATAAGCACTGTTTCCCACGAATTTAAAAGCCCTCTAACTTCAATCAGACAGATGACTGAAATGTTATATAACGATCGGATAAAAGAGGAACCAAGAAAAAAAGAATATTATACCGTGATGCTTGAACAGACCGAACGCTTGAGCCATCTTATTGACAATATTCTTGACTTTTCAAGGATTGAGGAAGGTAAAAAGGCATTTCGATTCCAGAAATCAGATATAAAAGAATTGGTTACTCATGTAAAGTCAGTTTATCAGAGAAGTATAGAAGATGAAGGATTCACCATATCATTATCTGTTCCGGAAAAGGCTCCTTTACTGGTCATTGATAGAGATGCGATCCAGCAGGTCATATATAATTTGCTCGACAATGCTTACAAATATTCCGGTGAGTCAAAAGAGATAAGGATTACAGTAGCGTTATCGGATAATTCAATTAAGATTGCCATACAGGATTTTGGGATAGGAATAGGCAGTGATGACAGGAATAAAATCTTTGACCGTTTTTACAGGGGGGGTAAAGCGCTATCCAGAAGCATAAAAGGTAGTGGCATTGGTCTAACCATCGTGAAAAGAATCGTTGAAGCACACCATGGCAACGTTGCGTTTGAAAGTACTCCCGGCAAAGGGAGCATTTTTTACGTGACTCTGCCTGTTTAAATAAAACACCATGGTAAAGATATTAATCATAGAAGATGAAAAAGCCATTAGAATGGCCTTGGAAGATGATTTCCTTGCAGAAGGATATCTGGTTGATTCTGCAGTAACTGGTACTGAGGGTCTGCAAAAAGGAATGGATCCGACATTTGATATTATTTTACTGGATATTATGCTCCCTGAATTGGACGGACTTGAAGTCTTGAAGGAACTGCGTAAAAGAGATATTGGGACACCGGTTATTATGCTCACAGCAAAAAGCCAGGAGATTGACAAAATACTGGGATTGGAATTTGGTGCCGACGACTATGTGACCAAGCCTTTTAGTCCCAGGGAACTGCAGGCACGCGTAAAAGCAATTATAAGACGTGCGAAGGAAAAACAACAAACAGTTGGAACCAGATATCGCTTCGGAAATATTGCCATTGACTTAAACAGTTTTCTATGTTATCGTAATGATGAAAAGATTCAGTTGACAACACTGGAATTTGACCTTTTGAGTTTTCTGGTTGAAAAAAAAGGGCAGGTAGTAGATCGTGATCGTATTATGGACGCTGTTTGGGGACCGGATGTCTTTGTATCTCCCAGAACCGTTGATACGCATATACTGAATCTTCGCAAAAAAATAGAAGATGATCCTTCTAATCCGAAGAGATTACTTGGTATACGCGGAAGAGGGTATAAGTTCCTTCCCGATTAGTCGTTCAGGAGAGTAGATACAAACTTGATACAAACTCATTCGGAACTTCAGGAACTTGATAACAGAGCTGTCTAAATTTGAATAAAAAAGTTATGAGAACTATCTTGGCTGTCCTATTTCTTTCAATTGTATTGGTTTTTAGTGTAGGGGGACAGACTGCATCAAAAGAAAAACTCAATAAAGCAATATACCTGGAAGAGGTAAGCGGTGAACTGCAAAAGGCTATTCAAGAGTATGAGAAAATTATTAAAGACTATCCTGATGAAAGAGAAGTAGCTGCAACTGCTCAATTCCACATTGGACTATGCTACGAAAAGCAAGGTTTAAAGCAGGCAAAATTGGCCTATCAGAAAGTACTTGATGATTATCCAGAACAAAAGGATAAGGTGGAGCAGGCAAGATTAAGACTGAATGGGATTAAGCTGGTGCTTGCCGAAGAAGATGTGGTTCCACCTTTGAATCCAAAATTCACCCGGATCAATATTCCAACAGAATTGGCATGGTCCGTAAAATTATCTCCAGATGGGAGTAGTTTTATTCAGGTTTCTGATGATCAACTCTGGAAAGTGCCGGTGAAAGGAACGTTGGGAGTGGGTTATGCAGGCACACCGGTCAAAATATCTACCGCTGATAAAAAACCTGATCGAATTGGGCTGGCATGGTCGAAAAACGGGAAATGGATAGCATTTAACGGTCAGCCGGAGGCAAGTTCCGAAAATACAAGTAAAGGAAACCAAAGTATTTATGTTGTTTCATCAAAAGGAGGAACACCTAAAAAAGTTTATGAGAATTACCGCGATCAAAGAACAGTTAATTACAGGATTGACTTGTCTCCAAATGGGGAAAAATTTGCATTCTCAATGGTTGATACTCATAAGGAGGAGCAACATATTTATATCGTTCCTGTTCAGGGAGGTCAGGCAAAAAGATTAACTGAGATGCAGAGCAGGGAGCCTGTATTTTCCCCTGATGGAAAAATAATAGCTTTTGTGGAAGATAAAAATATGGGACGTGGAGGCGGAGGCATCTATACTATATCTGCCGGAGGTGGAATACCTGTTCTCATTGCCGAGGCTGTTAATGCATCATGTCCGGTATGGTCGCCAAAAGGTGATATGATTGCTTATCTTGATTA
>JBFEWU010000022.1:0-25894 GCA_041546215.1 Draconibacterium sp.
AAGCTGAAGTATGGCGCAAAACAGGCAAGAGACTGGCAAAGTTTTACACCGTGGCTTTAGCCCGGTGCTTACAAAACACATAATAAAGACAGGCTTTAGCCTTTAACAGACAAAACAAGATGCACTTTGCAAACAACCTAAAATTTCTAAGAAAACGCCGCAACAAATCGCAAACGGATTTAGCGGCCGAGCTGGAGCTTACACGTACTACGCTTTCGGGGTACGAAAAAAATGTGCAACCCCCATTCCGGGTACTGATAAAAATCTCGGAATACTTTAATGTTTCGCTCGATGCACTGGTGAAATACCGTCTGGACGTGTTATCCGAATTTCAGCTTTCGCAAATCGAAAAGGGCTTTGATGTGGATATTACCGGGAATAAACTTCGGCTGCTTACCATTTCTGTTGATAGCGAGGGCAGAGAAAACATTGAAATGGTGCCTGTAAAGGCGCAGGCAGGCTATACCAATTCCTATGGCGACCTGGATTTTATTGCCGGGCTTCCAAAGTTTAAACTTCCCTTTTTGCCTGAAGACAAAACTTACCGCAGCTTTCAGATCGAGGGCGATTCCATGCTGCCCATAAAAGAAGGCTCGTGGGTAACCTGTTCATTCGTTCAAAACTGGAAGCACATAAAAGACGGCAAGGCCTGCATTGTAGTGACTGTCGACGAGGGCATCGTTTTTAAACTGGTTTACAAGCGGCTGGAGAATGGGAATTTTCTGTTGGTTTCATCAAACCGCGATTATTCTCCTTACGAATTACCGGTTTCGCAGGTGTTGGAAATCTGGCAATTCGAAACCGTAAATAGTTTCGAGACAGAGCTTTGATGGCAGACTGCTTTTTATTCAACTCTGCTAAAAGAAATCATCAAAATCAGCCGGAGTTGCTTCTTTTTTCTCCAGCTCATCGCAGTTCAAATTAATCGTAAAATCGAGCGGTTTTTTAAACTCCATTTCTTCTTCAGAATAGCCTATCGATTCATCGGCCAGTACTCTTTTATAAAAGTAGCCCCAAATTGGCAAAGCCATATTAGCTCCCTGTCCTGCTCCAATGTATTTAAAGTGAATGCTTCGCAAATCGGCACCGGTCCAAACACCGGCAGTAAGTTTTGGCGTGGTTCCAATAAACCAGCCATCGGAATGGTTTTGTGTTGTTCCGGTTTTCCCGGCTATGGGCATGGTAAAGCTTCCATAATCCTCTGTTACCCTTTCACGGGACAGGTTTGAAAAGCGCAGTCGAATCCCGGTACCCTCATTAATTACCCCTTCCAGCAAATTCAGCATTAAATAAGCGGTTTCTTCATCAATTGCCTCATGGCGTTCCGGTTGAAAACGGGCAATTACATTTCCATGGCGGTCTTCAATTTTCGTTACGAAATAAGGCTTGGTGTAAACACCCAGGTTTGCATAGGTATTAAAGGCGCCAACCATTTCATAAAGTGTAACATCGGCAACACCAAGAAACATCGAATTTACAGCTTCAACCGGGCTGTAAATACCCAGTCGTTTCATTACCTCAACCACCGCTTGCGGATTGTATTGTTTGAGTACCCAGGCAGAGATACGGTTTTTGGAATTGGCAAGTCCCCATTTCAGCGTTACCATTTTCCCATCCATTTCCGGATCCACATCCGAGTCTTTGGGTTCGTAAATGGTTCCGTCCCACTGTATAAATTGCTGGCTTACATAGGGCACTTTTGTGCAGGGAGTAAGGCCATTTTGCATGGCCAGCGTGTAGAGGAATGGTTTTACGGTAGAGCCAACCTGGCGTTTCCCGCCTTTTACCATATCGTACATAAAATGTTTGTAATTGGGTCCGCCAACATAGGCTTTTACTTTCCCGGTTTCGGTATCCATTGCCATAAACGACGAGCGGAAATGACGCAGGTAATGTTTGATGGAATCAAGCGGAGTCATTATCGTATCTGTTTCCCCTTCCCACTTAAAAATGGTCATTTCAGAAGGTTCGTTGAATCGCTTTTTAATTTCTTCAAAACTTTTGCCGGCAAGGTTCATAATACGGTAGCGTTCGCTTTTGCGAATCTCACGGTCCAACAAATTTTCCACCTCTTCCGCCTCCATGTTGTCACCAAAAGGTGGATTTTTTAATTCCTTCATACTTCCATCAAACAAGGGTTGAAGATCGTAGCGAAGGTGTTTCTCCACAGCTTCCACCGCGTATTTTTGCATACGTGAATCGAGTGTGGTATGTATTTTTAATCCATCGGTATAAATATTATAGTTTTCACCGTTTGGTTTTTTGTTTTTATTGCACCAACCAAACAGAGGATTCTTTTTCCATTCATCGAGGTCTTCAATGAATTTTTGATCCTGCCACGATGCGTAGTTTTCACGTACCGGTTTTTTTGCTGTTAATGTAAGGCGTAAAAATTCTCGTAAGTACGGAGCGGGTCCAAGCTTGTAATCCACTTTTTTATATTCAAGGTCAAGTGGAAGTTGTTGTGCGCTTTCTTTTTCAGCAGCAGTAATATAGCCATACTTTTCCATCTGGCTCAGTACTACATTGCGTCGCTGTTGAACCAACTCGGGCCTGCGAACAGGATTGTATAAGGATGAGTTTTTAGCCATGCCAACCAACATGGCCGCCTGGTGGAGTTTTAGAGAATCGGGAGGGATATTAAAATAAACATTGGCAGCCGATTTAATTCCGACTGCATTGTTTAGGTAGTCATATTTATTTAAATACATTAATATGATTTCCTCTTTGGTGTAACTGCGCTCCAGTTTCACCGCAATTACCCATTCTTTAAATTTTCGAAGAATAAGTTTAATGCTGTTGGTATTTCTTTCACGGGGGAAAAGCATTTTGGCCAGCTGCTGGCTTAATGTACTTCCTCCGCCTGAACTTGAATCACCGGTGGCAAGTCCTTTAAAAACACGGGCCAATCCACGCAAATCGATCCCTGAATGATCGTAAAAGCGAACATCTTCGGTGGCAATTAAGGCATCGATCAAATGAGCAGGCAAATTTTCGTAACCCACAAAAGTTCTGTTTTCGCGAATAAAGTATTTGTCCAGTCCTTTCCCATCTTCAAAATAAATTTCGGAAGCAAGATCGTTTTTGGGATTTTCCAGTTCTTCAAAACTGGGCATAAAACCTAGTTTCCCTTGTGCAATCAGAAAAAAGAAAAGGATGGCTGATGCAATGGAAACCAATACAATCGACCAAAACCAGATAATGTATTTCTTGTGTGACGAATTTTTTTCGGTCATGAATTTTATGGATTTTAATATGGCAACAAATATATATGATTCTGCTTTCGTGGCAATTGTTTTAACGACTTGAAAACAGATAATATTTCACGAATTAAAAAATAAATTCGTCATTTTCAATTAAATAGAAAATAAAAAATAGCGCAATAAATTTTGATCTTAGCGTTTCAAATGCTTTAATTTGCAAAAATTTCAGAACGGATTAGAAAGCTTATGAGCGAAAACCTGGTTATTGTAGAGTCGCCGGCGAAGGCAAAAACTATTGAGAAATTTCTTGGAGAAGGATTTGTTGTAACCTCAAGCATGGGGCATATCAGAGATCTTGAAAAAAAGGATTTCGGAATAGATTTGGAGAAGAATTATGCACCCAAGTACATTGTATCTCCCGATAAGAAAAAAATTGTTTCGGAACTTAAAAAACTGGCAAAGGCTGCAGATACTGTATGGCTCGCATCCGATGAGGACCGCGAAGGAGAAGCCATTGCCTGGCACCTGAGAGAGGTGCTTAAGTTAAAATCAGAAAAGACGAAACGTATTGTTTTTCATGAGATTACAAAAGAGGCAATTACCCGGGCAGTTGAAAATCCCAGAGACATTGACGAGCACCTGGTAAATGCCCAGCAGGCCCGCCGGGTGTTGGACCGAATTGTTGGTTTCGAAGTCTCACCGGTGCTCTGGAAAAAAGTAAAACCATCGCTTTCGGCAGGTCGTGTTCAGTCGGTTGCAGTGCGTTTGATCGTAGAACGCGAGCGCGAAATCAGGAACTTTAAAAGTGTCTCTTCATTTAGAGTGAACGGATATTTCCTGGTTCCCGATAAAAACGGAAATACAACGGAACTAAAAGCTGAGCTTTCGAAACGGTTTAAAACGCGTGACGAAGCAAACGCTTTCCTGGAGAAGTGCAAAACAGCCGATTTTACGGTTAGCGATATCGTTAAAAAGCCCGGAAAAAGAACACCGGCAATGCCATTTACGACATCTACCCTGCAGCAGGAAGCCAGTAGAAAACTGGGTTTTTCGGTTTCGCAGACCATGGCAGTTGCACAACGCTTGTACGAAAGTGGAAAAATTACTTACATGCGTACCGACTCGGTAAACCTCTCAAATCTTGCCCTGAATACTTCGAAGCAAAAAATTGAAGATTTACATGGTGAGAAGTATGTCAAAATACGCAAGTTTAAAACCAAAGCCAAAGGTGCACAGGAAGCTCACGAAGCCATTCGCCCAACCTATATGGACAACGAGACGGTGGATGGATCGGCCCAGGAGCAGAGGCTTTACGAATTAATATGGAAGCGTACCATTGCTTCGCAGATGGCCGATGCAATTCTGGAACGCACAAATGTTACCATTGATATTTCAAATGCAGCCGAGAAATTTCAGGCAAGCGGGGAAGTTATCGTATTCGACGGTTTCTTAAGAGTATATATTGAATCAACCGATGAAGAAAATGCGGGTAACGGAAACGGTCAAACGATTATTCCGCCAATGCAGGTAAAGGATAATTTAAGTATGTCGGCGGTGGTTTCAACCGAGCGATATACGCAACGCCCGCCCCGGTTTACTGAAGCTTCGTTGGTGAAACGATTGGAAGAACTTGGAATTGGCCGGCCTTCCACATATGCACCTACCATTACTACCGTTCAGAACAGAAATTATGTGGTAAAAGAGGAGCGCCCCGGTGTTGAACGTAGCTTTACAGTGCTTACCCTGGCTGCAGGAGAAATTAGCGAAGAGGTAAAGACTGAAATCACCGGAGCCGAAAAAAATAAACTCTTCCCAACCGATGTGGGAATTGTGGTAAACGATTTTCTGATGGATAATTTCGATCAGATTATGGACTACAACTTTACCGCGAGTGTTGAGCGCGAGTTCGACGATATTGCCGATGGCAAAAAGGTTTGGAACGAGATGATTGATAAGTTTTATCAGCCGTTTCACAGTAGAGTTCAAAATGCACTGGACAATGCCGAGCGCTCGAAAGGAGAACGTATTTTGGGCATTGATCCTAAAACAGGAAAAGAAGTTTCGGTGAAGATTGGTCGTTTTGGCCCACTGGCACAAATAGGAGAAGCTTCGCAGGAAGAAGGAGCCGAAAAGCCACAATTCTCGAGTTTACGTGCCGGGCAACATCTGGAAACCATTACCCTTGAAGAAGCCCTGGAATTGTTCAGACTACCACGTGAGATTGGCGAATACGAAGGCAAAAAAGTTACGGTGGCTATTGGCAGGTTTGGACCGTATGTAAGGCACGACAATAAGTTCGTTTCGCTTGGGACAGACGACGATCCTTATTCGGTTGGTAATGAAAGAGCCATTGAGCTGATAGAGGCAAAACGCGAAAAAGACCGGCTGGCGGTTGTAAAAGTATTTGAGGAAGATGCAGATTTGCGCATTTTGAACGGACGATGGGGGCCGTATATAAAACACGGGAAGAAAAATGTGAAGATACCTAAATCCATAAAAGTTGAGGCAAAAGACCTGACATTTGATGATTGTATGAAGATTATTAAAGAGGCACCTGAGTCGAAAACCAAAAGAGGGAGAAAAAAATAAAGCAGAAAGGCAGGTGGTTTAATCATTTGCCTTTATTTTTAGGCAAAAAAACATGGACCTACATCACTATTTCGATGCTGTTGATTTTGTAAAGTTTGAAAAGGAAATTTCAGGTGCCTGGAAATACTCCCTGGGCTCAACCATCGAAAAACAAACCTTGAAACTTCGCGATGGCAATATAAATAATGTCGAGATTGCCCTGGTTGGTGTGCCTTTCCATACGCATAATAACGATTGCTCAATTACACCGGTTCCACATTTAATCCGCAAAGAATTGTATCAGCTCTCGGGATTGGGGAAACTGAATATTATCGATTTCGGGGACCTGAAACAGGCCAGTAGCCATAAGGGAAATTACCTGGCTTTACGCGATGTTGTAGACTACATGAAGGAGTTGGGAGCGGTTACTATCGTGCTGGGTGGCAGTCAGGATTTTACCTACGGTATTGCACAGGCCTTTCGTAACCATAATTTTTTCTCATTTTGTGCCATCGATGCCTTTCTTGACATTAAAAAGGGGAAAGAAACATTTAATCCCAATAATTATTTGTCGCGCATATTTAATAACCAGCCCGAATTATTTCACTTTAGTTTACTAGGCTATCAAAGCCATTATGTTGCCGACGAGTATCTGGCAAAAACAAAGGGGATGAATTCACATATCCGCCTGGGATTACTTCGTGAAGACCTGATTTTGGCTGAACCTGTTTTCAGGAACAGTGATTTCCTTTCATTTGATTTTGCAGCTATGAAGCACTCCGATGCTCCGGGCGATAAATTATTGCCCAATGGAATAAGGAGTGAAGAAGCATGCCAGTTGGCGCGGTATGCCGGATTAAGTAACAGATTAAATGTGTTTGGATTATTTGGTGTAAACGAAAATGTGCAGGGAGCAAGCATCTCATTACAGCTGGCTGCACAGGTTATCTGGTACTTTATTGACGGATTTTTAAAACGAAATCCATTAAATCCGGGGAGTGAGGATGGTTTTATTGTTTATAAAGTTGAAATAAGCGATTTAAATTCACCATTAATATTCCATAAAAACACTGCAACCAATCAATGGTGGATTGAGGTGCAGGCCATAAACAGTGAGGTAATTTATGTGGCATGTTCAGAAAAAGACTATTTGAATGCGAGTAATAACGAAATTCCACAGTTTTGGTTGAAATATATTCAAAAAATAGACGAAATATTAAAATAATACCAACTTAACAACGTTCTTTGCATACCTTGTTAACAGATGATTGTTACAAATTACATTTTTTTATTTCTTTAACCGGACGAGAAAAGGCTATCTTGCCTCATGAAAAGAGAAGGATGAAAAAAACGGTTTCTTTTTTATTTTTAGTGATAATAATTAAATTAGCGGCGTATGGTCAGCAGGATCCTCAGTACACGAACAATATGTTTTACAAACTTGGGGTTAATCCGGGCTTTGCTGGCGCAGAGGACGCAATTAGTGGATTAATGTTAAATCGTTACCAGTGGACTGGGGCAGAAGGAGCTCCAACAACATTGGTTTTTAGTGTGGAAGCTGCTGTTGATGCCTTTGGAGCGCCGGGTGGAGTTGGAATAAATATAGTTAGTGATAAGTGGGGTTTTTACGACAATATGTGGATTAATCTCAATTACTCCTATAAACTGCAAACCGCGTTTGGAACTCTTGGATTGGGTATTTCTCCCGGAGTTTTTAACTATAGCATCAATGGCGAATGGGAAATACCGCAGGATGATCTGTTTACGCAGCCTGAAACAGATCCGGCAATTCCGCAGGCTGAAGCCAGTCAAATGGCTTTTGATATAGGTTTTGGTGCCTACTTGTATACAAACAAGTATTACGCAGGTTTGTCAGTAACACATATAAACCAGGCCGCCGTAAAATACGATGAAGTGGCCACTGACTTTCTTGTGAGACACTTTTATTTAATGGGTGGATACAATATAAAACTGTCTGATCCGTTATTTGAGGTGCGACCTTCGTTCTTGTTCAAATCTGATGTTGCCTCATGGCAGATAGATTTAAACGCAAATATTGTTTATGATGAACGGTTTTGGGGAGGAGTTAGCTATCGAGTGCAGGATGCCGTTGCATTATTAATGGGAATGGAAATGTTTAACGGATTACGAGTTGGATATTCATTCGATCTGGTAACCTCGGCAATACGTCGTAATGGTTTTGCATCGCATGAAATATTTATAAGTTATTCGATAGATTTAGAAAGGAATCGTAATCAAAAGTATAAAAGCATCAGGTTTTTGTAAAAAAACATTGTTCTTAACTACTTGGAATAGCGATTTATATTTTATTATTTTAGTGATTATAAGTATTTTTGGCGTTAACTAGAGCTCTGGAAAAGAAAAAAACATACTATGAAAAGACTACTTTTAATTGCAGTTGTATTCACTATTGCACTTACCTTTACAGGTTGTATGGGTGGCGGCTCGGGCGGAAACGGAGAGTTGGTAGGAGTACAAAAAAGGCAGCGATTTAAAGAAACTCAACCTTACGGAATGGTATACATTCGTAGGGGAAGTTTTAATATCGGGCCAAGCGATCAGGACGCGAGTAGGTCAGGTGTTCCAACTAAAACGGTGTCGCAGGAACCATTTTGGATGGATGACACAGAGATTACAAATAACGAATACCGCCAGTTTGTGGATTGGGTGAAAGAATCGATGGCACGCAGAATGTTGGGTGACCAGTATCCTGAGTTCCTGATAACCGAAGACCGGGATGGAAATCCCATCGATCCTCCGCAAATTAACTGGAAAGAAAAAATTGATTGGGAAGATCCTGATATGCAAATGGCCATGGAGGATTTATACATTCCCGAAAATGAGCGATTTTTCGGGAAAAAGTCCATTGACGCCCGAAAGCTGGTTTATGAATATTGGTGGGTCGACCTGAATCAAGCCGCTAAACGCAGCAATAGTTATAATTTTGAAACCCAACGTTACGAAGGAAATGTTTACAATATTGATGGAGATCTGGTACCGATCGAGAACCGTTCTTCTTTTATGATGCAAGACCAGGTTCATGTTTATCCGGACACCTTGTGTTGGATTCGTGATTTTACCTATTCGTACAACGAACCACTTGCTATGAAATATTTCTCGCACCCGGGTTTCGACGAATATCCGGTGGTGGGAATTACCTGGAAACAAGTGAATGCTTTCTGTAACTGGCGTACGAAAATTCAAACAGACTATCTGGATAAAAAAGGTGAAGCATCTCTGATGTCGTATCGTTTGCCTACCGAAGTGGAATGGGAATATGCGGCCCGCGGTGGCAAAGAATTCTCCATGTACCCATGGGGAGGGTATTACCCCAGAGACGATAAAGGTATTTTCCTGGCAAACTTTAAACCACTTCGGGGTAATTATGTTGAAGATGGTTCAATTGCCACCATAAAAGTGGGAAGCTACGATCCCAATGAATATGGGTTGTACGATATGTCGGGAAATGTTGCCGAGTGGACCAGCACGGCTTATGATGAAGCCGGTTATAATTACTTCAGCGACTTAAATCCTACTTTTACATATAATGCACGTAAAGATGATCCCCCGGTCATGAAACGTAAAGTTATCCGGGGTGGATCATGGAAAGATATTTCACAGTTTGTGCAGGTTTCCACAAGAAACTACGAATACCAGGATTCCACCAAGTCTTATGTCGGTTTCCGTTGTGTTCGCTCAACATTTGGAGAAGAATTTTAGACCTAATATTTTAAAAACTTTATCTATCTAATATGAATATCGGAGAACTTTTTAAATCAAAACGCTGGAAAGTATTCATGGGCTACATATACGGTTGGGGAGCTGCCGTAGTAATGGTGGGGGCCTTATTCAAATTGGAGCACTGGCAATATTCCAGTGAGTTATTAACCGTTGGGCTAATGACAGAGGCTTTTATTTTCTTCTTATCTGCTTTTGAACCTCCTATGGAGATTCCGGAGTGGGGTAAAGTTTATCCTGAATTAAGAGAAGATTATGAGCTGTCTGAATTTGATGAGCTTCAACCTAAGCAAGGTTTGGATACCCTTTTTTCAAGTTCGGAACTAACTCCTGATTTACTTGATAAAGTAGGACAAGGCTTAACCGAATTGAGTAATACAGCGAGGGGAATCAGCGATATATCATCGGCAACTTTAGCCACCGACATGTATGTTAAAAACATGGGATCGGCTTCTGAATCAATGAACTCTTTTGCACAAATTAATAACCGTGCCAATGAATCGATCAATAAGTCGGTTGATTCATTAGTTGATTCGTATTCAACTGCGGCCAGCCAGTTATCAAGCACCGGAAAACGTTTGTCGGAGACCTACGATAAATCGGCCGAAGTTATTTCCAGTGAACTTGAAAATATTGGACACAGCTCGAAGGAATATTCCGGTAATCTGGAGAAGTTAAATAAAAGTCTGTCTTCTTTAAATACAAACTTCGAGAGCCAGATGCAGGAAACTCAGGAGCAGTTTAAAGCAAGTCAGAAGTTTAACCACGATCTATCATCAATGAATGAGATACTCACATCATCGGTTGATGAGTTAAAAAGATATAAAGAAAATGCTGAAATGCTCAACAAAAATTTAGAAGCCTTAAATACGATTTATGGCAATATGTTGGGTGCTATGAGTTATAAAAAGTAAAACTCTGAACTAAAAGCTTATGGGTGCTAAAAATTGCCCGGAAACCCCGAGGCAAAAAATGATAAACATGATGTACATTGTCCTCACTGCAATGCTGGCGTTAAACGTTGCGGCCGAGGTGCTTGAGGCATTTAAGGTGGTTGATGCCAGTCTTATGCAAACCTTAAAGGCAGTGGACATGCAAAATGCTCAGATTTACTCTTCGTTCGAACAAGCTTATGCCGAGAATCCTACAAAAGTAGAAGAATGGAAGCAAAAGGCTGATGATGTGAAGTTGAAGTCGGAGGAAATGATAAGATATGTTTCGAAGCTAAAAGATGAGCTGGTAACTTACTCAGGAAGTGAACCTGTTAGTGAAGAAAATCCGGTGGATGACGATGGGTTTTTCCATGAAACGGTGGATGGAGTAATGCTTGAAATTGGTAAGGAAGATGATTTAAATGGTCCTTCGGAACTGATGATTACCCAAAAGAAAGCCGATGAATTAAAAGCGGCTATTGTTGCCTATCGTGAGTTTTTAACATCATTGATTAGTGAAGATGACGAAGATTTAAAACGGACCATTAATAGTGAGCTGAGTACCTCTGATCCCCAGAGGAAATCGAAAGACGAAGGAGGCAACAAAACCTGGGAATCGGAGCATTTCGAAGATAAACCATTGATTGCTGTAATCACATTGCTATCAAAAATTCAAATCGACGTTAAAAACTCCGAGGCCAGCCTGGCAAAATATTTGTATTCTGAAATCGATGCAGGCTCGTTTAAGTTTAACCGGCTTGGAGCACGTGTAATTGCCAATTCAAACATTGTATTGCAAGGCGATGAATATGTTGCAGATGTTTTCCTGGCAGCAGAGGATACAACCCAGCAGCCACAGATTTTTATCAACGATCGCGAAGTTGAAGTAAAAGACGGAAAAGCAACCTATAGGGGAAGTACCGAAAACCCGGGTGTGTTTAAGTGGAGCGGTTTAATTAAGTACAAAACTCCGGGAGGAATCATAAAAAGTTATCCTTTCGAAAAAGAATACCAGGTATCGAAACCAACAGTTACCATGTCGGCATCGAAAATGAATGTATTCTACAAAGGATTGAAAAATCCATTCGAAGTAGGAGGAGGCGCCATTCCCAATGAAAATCTGGAAGTGAGAATGACCAACGGGAAAGTGAGTAAAGTAGGGAACAGTTATGTTATTGAACCGGCTGAGATTGATGAGCTGGGAAAAAGAACGAAAGTTAGCGTTTATGCAACAATTGGCGAAAGCCGCAGGTTGGTTGGATCAACCGATTGGCGCGTTAAACCAGTCCCCGATCCTGTGGCACAAATTAATGGAATATCGGGAGGAAACATTCGGAAGGAAGTCCTGTCCATTCAGGATGGAGTTATGGCAGTGTTGGAAGATTTTGATTTTGAATTTAAGTACACGGTAACAGAGTTTACACTGGAAACAACCGGGCAGGGAGGGTATATTAACCGTTATCCTGCAAAATCGAACCGGTTTACACCAGCACAGAAGAATGCATTAAAATCGGTAAATATAAATAGCAACATTTATATAGGTGATATTAAAGCTTTGGGTGACGACGGTAGCATCCGTGATCTGCCGCCTATTGCGTTTAAAGTAAAATAAAGAATTATGAGAAAGCTAGTTATCTATCTCGGAATGGCATTGTTTATTATGAGTATTGGTTCGAAACAAACCAATGCCCAGATTGTGAATAGTGCCTATAAGAAAAACGATATTTACAATAAAAAGCCGATGCCTCTGCCAACGGTTCGTGAAGCCGATGTATTCTGGTCAAAAACCTTGTGGCGAATTATTGATTTGCGCGAGAAAATGAATATCCCGCTATACTATCCAACCATTCAGATCGACGATAGAATTAACCTCATAAACCTGCTGTTGAAAGGGATTGAGACTGGACAGTTAACGCCGTATGATGCAAGGCAGGACGACGATTTCAAAATTCCCATGAGCTATGCGCAGGTGAAGGAAATTTTTGGCGCTCAGGCAACAACACAGGAGAAGATCAATTTCGATACCGGTGAAAAAGAAACCGTGACGATTACGGGTGATATCAGACCCAATGAAATTAAACAGATCATGATTAAAGAGGAGTGGTATTTCGACAAACAAACTTCGACTTTAAATGTACGGATCCTCGGTATTTGCCCCATTCGGGAATACATGCGCGAAGGAGATACATCTGGTCTGGTACAGCGACAGAAAGTATTCTGGATTTATTATCCCGAGGCACGTCCCTTACTGGCAACCAACCTTGTTGTGAATCCATACAACGAAGCACGTCAGCAATCATTCGACGATCTGTTTATTAAGCGTTCATTCAGCAGTTACATTGTTAAGGAATCGAACATGTATAACAATCGCGACATCAGCACCTATCTTATAGGAAAACAAGCCATGTTGCAATCGAAAAGAATTGAAGACGAAATTTTTAATTACGAACAAGATCTTTGGGAATATTAATTTTATAAGGATAAAATAAGCAGCCTTATGGAAACATAAGGCTTTTTTTTGAAACAATTTAGAGCGTAAAGTTCCGTTTGTTATGTACTAGGAACATTGTAACCCGGTTTAATGAAAAAAGCATTCACATATTTATTTGTTGTAGCAGCAATGCTTTTTACTTCATGCCAAAAGGACAACAGCAACAAGTACCTCACGCTTGGTAAGGGAACACGTGAAAGATGGTTCGAACCTGTTCCATACGGGATGGTTTTCATCGATCGTGGTTCTTATAACCTTGGGGCCAACGACGATGAGCTATACGACCATACCCCGGCAAAAACCGTATCAACCGAAGCTTTCTGGATTGATGATACCGAAATAACCAATAATGAATACCGGCAGTTCGTGTATTGGGTAAGAGATAAGAAAGCGAGGGAGCTGCTTGGACAAACCTATACCGATTTCCTGATCACAGATGATAAATATGGCAATCCACTGGAGGAGCCGGAAATTAATTGGGATGAGCGTATCGAATGGAACGACAGGGATTTCCAAATGGCGATGGATGAGTTGTATGTTCCCGAAAACGAACGTTTCGGATTCAAACGCGAAATCGACAGCCGAAAATTAGTCTACGAATATTATTGGATCGACTTTAAACAGGCGGCCAAGCGAAGCAATAGTTTTAACTACGAAACACAACGTTACGAAGGAAATGTGATAAACGAAGACGGAGAACTCGTACCGATTCAAAACAGGAGATCATTTCTCATGCGTGAATCGGTACCGGTTTATCCCGACACACTGGTTTGGATCAGGGACTTTGCATATACCTACAATGAACCTTTCACCATGAAGTATTTCTCGCATGCCGGTTTCGACGATTATCCCGTGGTAGGTGTAGACTGGAAACAGGCAAATGCATTCTGTAATTGGAGAACCGGGTTGAAATCCATTACCTCTGAGCGCTTAAGGGAAACACCACCGCATGATTTCAGATTACCCACCGAAAGTGAATGGGAAATTGCAGCCCGTGGTGGCATGCATAATAATAAGTATCCCTGGGGAAGTTACTACTCGCGAAATGTAAATGGTTGTTTCGTGGCCAACTTTAAACCTCAGCGTGGAAATTATGTGGTTGACAGCCCAACAACCACAACTGCGATGAAAGTTGGTGAATTCGATCCCAATCCCTACGGGATTTACGATATGGCCGGGAATGTAGCAGAATGGACTTCAACCGCATTTTTTGAAGCGGGTTACGACATTGTAAATGACCTGAATCCTGAAATACAATATAATGCCCGGCCTGATGATCCACCGGTTATGAAAAGAAAAGTTATACGCGGAGGGTCGTGGAAAGATCTGGCTTATTTTATTCAAACTTCCACCCGTACATTCGAATACCAGGACACAGCCAAATCATACATTGGATTTCGTTGCGTGAGAAGTTCTTTCAAAAGTGATCTTAGTAAAAGATAGTTTTTGAGCCTGCTCTCCCTTCCGATTCCCAAATCAGACTTCATAAATCTAGTGGCCTGTGTTCGACTTTAAATCTTAACTCATTTTCAATTCATTTTTAGTAGAAGAAAATATTAAGCGATTAAGACGTTTATACATTTCTGAGCGATACTAAATAAAATCGGATTCAGCTTAAAAAATAAGATTTAATCCGGCAAAGAAAGTTGCTTCTGGCATGGTGTAGTAACGATTCACCGCATAGGATGTATTCAATAAATTTTCGCCACTTACATAAAGTTTAATCGTTCGGTTGAGCTTGTACATGGCTTTGGCATTAAAAACCGAATAACTTTCCAGATTAACCATGGGCAAGGGATCGTTATCCAGGTTGGAAACCTGTTGCAGACTTGCCATTAACTGAAGCTTTTTAATGCGGTAATGTACATTTAAAAACAAATGATGTTCGGGAGTGGCATAAACCGGGTTTTCCATGTTAATGTAACTGTATGTCGCATTTAACTTCAGATTTTCATAAGGTTCGGCATTTATGGCAAATTCAATCCCGTTATTGGAAACTTCTCCGGTATTTTGAAATCCCTTTGGAGGACCGGCATTTACAATCAGGTTATCGCCATCAATCCAAAAAAAGGTGAGTTCGGCATTCATTCTTTTGTTAAAAAAGGTTTTTGATATACCTGTTTCAAAGTTTCGGATGGTTTCCGGATCCAGGTTCGGATTTGGCCCCCACAAAAACAATTCGCGCATGGTGGGGCTTCTGAAACCTTTTGAAAATGTACCTTTTAATGCTGTGAGTTTCCCCAGCTGATAAGCAAAGCCCAGTGAAGGAATCCACTGACCGCCATATTCACTGTGGTGTTGATAACGAATGCCGGCATTGATGCTAAGTTTTTCGGCCAAAGTTTGTTGGGTTAATGCATAAAACCCATATTCAGTTACCGTGGTGTCGGCAAAAACAAGGCCTTTGCCTTTCATGGCTTTTACATTTTCGGCAAGACCACCGTAATTCATATAATCAAAACCCCCGGTTATTGTGTTCCCGGAGAACAGGTGAAACGATTCGCTAAGGTTTACTCCATAATTATGATCGGTTGAATGAAAACCATCGGTGATCTCGTGCTCTCCAAAATTGTAAAAAACCTTTATGGCACCCGAGGCCTTTTCAAATTCATTTAAAAGCGTAAAGGCCCAGTATCCGCGCATAATATCAATGCTTTCTCCACGACTGGCATTTAGCGTGTCGGGGCCGGGATCTGTCGATTCGAAAGTGGCAAGACTTAAATCACTAGAGGCAAAAAAGTGTTCGTTGAAATCGTAGCCTAGCTTCAGATAACCATTGGTAATTTTAAAATCGGAATTGGGGCGGTGCCCATCTGTCTGGTCGTGATTCCCGGAAACAAAAGCACTGAATTTATCCTTTTTGAAGCCAAGGCTGCCCATGTATTTTTGGGTATTGTACGAACCGTATGATATGCGTGCATTTCCATCCATACCCTCTTCGTTTTGCTTTTTTGTAATAATGTTTATCACTCCACCCATGGCGTTCGATCCGTAAAGAATCGAAGCCGGTCCACGAATAACTTCAACCCGCTCAACATCGGATGCGACGTACGAATCGGGTAGGGGATGTCCCATAATTCCCATGAACTGGGGATGCCCGTCGATTAACATCAGCACGCCGGTTGTTGGACTGCCGCCAATACCGCGAATTGATATTTGACCGGCAGAACCCTGGGCAACCCCAAAACCGGTAACGCCTCGTTCGGTGACAAACAATCCCGGAACACGCCCGTTTAATATGGGCAGTATGGCCGATTCATCGCTTTCTTCGATTTGAGCACGGGTTACAACAGAAACTGCCATGGGCACATTGTTGCGGTTTACTTTTACCTGAGTACCTGTTACAATAACCTCATTAATTTCAATGGTATCCTCGCTTGCAAAATGCATTTGAGCATACGAAGAACCGGAATAGAGCAGTGCTCCTAATAGTAAGAAAATTACTTCAAGTCGGATATTCATGATTTTTTGTGTTACTTTTTCTATTGTTCGTGTTACTTGCTATCCAAAAAAATTATTTGGTCTTGCTCATCACAAGTTTGCCGTGTTGTATGCCTTTTATTCCAATAAGATTGTCAGAAATTTCAGTGAGTCTCCTGGATGGACCCTTAACAGCGATGATCTCCATAAAGTTTAAATCGGTCAAATGAAAACCCTGGGTTGACAACACAACATCTTTGTATTCAAACTGGATTTCAGCCGACTTTTTAATGATCTCTTTTTTCTCGTGATTGAAAACCAGAACAATGGCTCCGGCAACAATATTGCCGCATTTCCATTTCTCTTCAACCATATTTTTTTCGATAAGATGACGAATGGCTTGCGAACGATTGGCAAAACCATTGTCGGCAACATAAGAATCGAGGGCTTTTAAAAGCTCTTCATCCAATGATACTCCAAATCGTGAAACTGACATCGTGTTACGTTTTTTATTATTGGTAGCACGAATATAGTGAATAATACCCATTTGATCACAAAAGGAGGTACTTTGTGGTTAAACAGGTGTCAGGCACAAGTATCAAGACTTGAGTCCGAAGCCAGAAGGTTTTGATTGTGTGTAGTGTTGAATACCCGAGGCTTTACTCCAGTCTTCCAACAACAGGCTTATTTTCAAAATATGGTGGTTTATTTCACCAATAATTTTTTCGAAATCGAAGAGTTTTTTAGATACACTTTTGTGATGTACATACCAGGTGTAAATCCATTTACATTTATCTCAGTGCGAGAGGAAGTTGAAATTTTCTGAATGATTAATTCTCCTGAGAGCGAATAAACTTCAATTTTCGAAATCATCTCACTCGATTCTATCGTTACCATTGAACTTGCCGGATTGGGATAAATAAGAACCGGGCTTTTGTCAGAAGAAATTTCATCAATATCGGTTCCAATATCCGGATCCTTGTATTTACGTGAGGAATACAGGCGATACTCACCGGGCTCGAAGTTAAAGGATTGATCAAGGGATGTAATTTCAAGTGAATCGCCGCTAAAAAATTCGTAATATTTTCCGGCGACAGGGAAACTTATGTCGATGTCAATATTCCGGATGTCGAAGTTCCCCAGCGCAACGGCATGGTTGCTCCCCTTGCTTGAGATGAACCATTTCCCGGCACCTGTTAAATCATGAATAAAATTATCGGGACTAAATTCATTGTAAGTTTGTTTTAACGCGTTGAGTGAGGCCATCATTCGTAAAAGATCAATGCGATCTGGATTATTCAAATATTGCCAGTATGAAGGTTTGGAGGCTGTTCGGCAATTGTTGCTAATGGTACCATCTTCGCACCGGTTAATGGACAAGTCGTAACCGCGTTCCCCGAATTGCCAGATCATTTTGGGACCGGGCAGTAGCAGGTTAAAAAGCGAATTAAGTTCAATTCTGTCCAGCGCTGTCTTTTGGTTTTTGATGTTATAATCGTCGTTTGATGCCCCCGAGTTTTTGATGGTATACATAATTCGTTCTTCGTCGTGACTTTCGGCATAAGAAACCAGGTTTGCCTGGTTCCAGCCTCTTTCACTATACAATGCTCCTGATAAATCGGCGTTATCCGTATCTCCGGCGGCGGCATTTTGGTAAGAGCCGTGCATATTTCCCCACAGCATCATGCCGTGATTGGCAAGTTCGGTTTCTTCCCGGTTGTCGGCCAGATGTTCCAGAATTACCAGTGCTTGCGGATTTCTTACCCATATTTCATCGGCCATACGTTTTAATGTGGCTATGCGGCTGGCATCGTAAGCCCAGCCGTCTCCCGGGGTTTGTGTAAATCCTTTGGTAAAATCAAAACGGAAACCATCCACCTTATATTCCTTCATCCAGAAACTGTTCACACTGTCGACCAGTTGCTGAACTACTTCACGTTCATGGTTAAAATCGAATCCCCACGAATACGTTGAGTTGGGCGATTCTTCGTTGTACCAAGGGTTTTCAGGAAGAATCTGCCAATTGTCCATATACATTTGTACGAAAGGACTTTGGCCGTAGCTGTGGTTCAGTACCATATCCATCACTACGGCAATTCCACGTTTGTGGCATTGGTCGATCAGTTCCTTTAATTTGTTTTTTGGTCCGTAGAATTTATCCGGGGCAAAATAAAACGATGGATTGTAGCCCCAGCTGCTGTTGTTCTCAAACTCGTTAACCGGCATTAGTTCAAGCACGTTGATGTTCAGGTCTTCCAGGTAATCGAGATTGTCGATCACCGACTGATAGGAGTGTTCTGCCGTAAAATCGCGTATCAACAATTCGTAAATCACCATTTTCCCCTTCTCCGGAACCTGGAAATCGCTTACCTGCCAGTTATAGGATTCCTGGTCTGTTTGCAATACAGCTACAATGCCTTCGGTTTTTCCTTCCGGATATGCCTTCAAATTGGGATAGCTTACCTCCGGAATATACAGGTCATTCCAAGGGTCGAGTATTTTTTCGGCGTACGGATCGGCAATGCGTATATTGCCATCAATAAAATACTGGAAGGCATATTCTTTCCCGGCTTCCAGACCTGTAATGTCGAGCCAGAAAAAATCGCCATCTTTTTTCATGAGGTAGTTGTTGTTGTACTCCCAGTTGTTGAAGTCGCCGCTTACCCATACAAATTCTTTCAGGGGCGCCCATAAAACCAGGGCTGCCGATTTGTCGGAGGTGTAGTTAATGCCTTTTTTATAGCCGTTTGGCAAAGTTTCGTTGATTACATCGCTTCGGACAAAAATTTTAACCGAATCGCGAACGGTGGTGTCTGTAGTGGCTTCTGCAATAAGCCAATGGATTTTGCTCTCGGTGAATGTATACTCTGTTGTGATACTTGTTCCTGTGCTTTCTGCCAGTTTTGTTTCGTTCAGGAAGAGTTTTAATACTGCCTCTTCAGATGCATTTGCGGTAAAGGTTGTAAGCTTGTTGAGTGCGTAAATCGCATTGCTTTTTGGTTCAACAATATGAATAGACAGACCATCTTTGTAAATATCGATGTAGAGGTTATTGGTTTGTTGAGAGGCATCGGACGAGCGGAAGACCAGGGCTATTTTCAGTATTTCTTCTTCACGATCAACCGAATAAAATGAATAAAGATCTGGGCTAATAATTAATTCGTAAATGCCATTTCCTTTGTTGGTAAGTTTGGGTTGTGTGGTATTGTTCCCCCACGATTCGATCACGTACTTCCAATCCGTATCAGATGTGCTTCGGGAAGTAATTAAACCCGTATGCGCATAAAGATCGCCCGTGAAATATCCTAACTTGCTTTCTTCCGCCGAATTAAATGTAATCGTAACTGCTTTTGTGCTAACGGGTATCCCGGGATCGGTTTTTATCTGAGCAAAAGAACTCTGAATACTTCCGATTAAAAATACCAGGAAAAGGAACTGTTTTAACATCTCAAACTTATTAGAAAAAACAGGCAGCAGGGCAAAAGCCGTGCTACCTGTTTTCAGAATGTTCACTTATTGTTTTGACACCTTATATGTATATTCCGAGAAGTCAATCTCTATTTTATAGGTACCTGCTGAAGCCGGTTCCGGAATTTCTGCCGGATCGGGATCTGAATCGCCTGAACGGTAAGAAATTTTACCAAACAAACTGCTTCCGGTGCCGTCGGAACCCCACTGAGGAGCCCAGGCACCACTATTGGTAGCCATAATTTTCATGCCTCCGTTTCCAACCGAAAGATCTGTTGTAAGGGAATATTTACCCACAGCATCTTTTGTAAATGCCAATCCGTTCGCCGGATCCCATCCGATGGTTGTGGCTCCTCCTACCAGGTAAATTACATCGGGAATTGGATAAACGGTATAGGTAAGATTTTCAATATCCACATCAATTCGATAGTCGCCTTCCACAGCGGGCGATGGAATGGAAGCCGGATCATCATCGTCTTCTGTTGGGCGATAGGCCAGCGTTCCGCCTGAACTGTCACCACTATCCTGTCCCCACATTGGAGCCCACTGTCCCAGCGTTTTTATAAACTTCAGCCATTCATTTGCTTTGAGGTGGGCTGCAATACCATATTTCCCTGAAGACATAAATGGAGCAGGCAGTGCGGCACCATTATCCCAACCTGGATCGGTAGCAGAACCCAATAAATATATGGGTGGTAATTTTACCGAATAGGTAATAACAGAATAGCTCAATACTTCTGAATTCAGGGCATCAGCATATTCGCTAACCGATGCTTTTACACGAAACTCAAGAGGAGTTTCAACACCCGTTGGGTACTCCATGCTTGTCATTAAGGTATTCAGTTCGCCAACTGTAAGGCTGTAGTTTAAATCTGAAGTAGTGGCAACTGTGCTTGCACTGGCAAAGTTATTCCCTGCATCGTCCATTTCAATCATGTAGGTAATGGCCGATTGGAACCCAAAATCTGCTTTGGTCCAGCTAAATGAGAATAAAACATCATCAGCAGATTCTTCAGTAAGTAGAAATGTGCCACTGGCAGCCGAGCTGGTCAGTACCGGGCTGTCGCCGTAATTAATTACCGGGTCAAATATCTCATCTTCGCATGAAACAAACACCAGCAAAAAGGCGATGATACTTAAAATATAATTTATCTTTTTCATGTTCTTTTAATTTGTGCAAGTGATTAATATCCGCTGTTTTGAATCAGGTTGGGATTCGCATTTACATCAGAGGAAGGGATGGGGAAAAGCTGGTATTTGTCATCAACAGATTTACCTTCTTTAACGGCACCTTTCCATGCCCAAACGTAATCCGAACCGCTGAACTTCCCGAACCTGATCAGGTCTGTTCTGCGGTGAGCTTCCCAGTACAATTCCCGTGCACGTTCATCAAGAATAAAGTCGAGAGTCAGGTCGGCTTCAGTCATGTTGCCAAAGTCGTCGCCATAAGCTCTTTCTCTCAGTTCGTTAACATAAGCCAGTGCTGTGCTCATGCTTCCACCGCCACCTCTAAGAGCTGCCTCAGCATACATCAGGTAAGCATCTGCCAGGCGGAACATCGGGAAGTCGGTATCAGGATGTGTCAGGTCCGATCCTGTTGCTCCTGTTGATGTAATGTTTCGCCATTTTGTAATGGCATAACCATCGGTAAATTGGAACAAGTCTTCAATCTCAAGATTCTGACCTTCGGTGTAAAACAATGCACGGCCGTCGGAGCTAAATTTCTCAACGCTATAGGTATAGTCTGGAGACTCAAGTTTCATGGTAATTTTGTAACTGCCGCCCTCTGCAATGGCAATATTTGCTGCACCACCTTCAAGAATACCGTCAGCACCATCGTCGCCGTAGTTCAAACCCCAGTCGTCGTTGGCACGGAATTTAATCTCACCGGGTCCCAGGTCAATTTCTGCTACCCATGTTTTGCTTGCCACATCAAATTCCATATCTGTATCGTTATCCCAGCCACCGGGTGTAGCCGATCCAATAATTCCCCAGTGCGTTTTCATTATTGAATAGGTAAGATCGTCGGTGTTAACATTCATTTTGTAATAACCGGCTTCTGTAACTGAAAGGTTGGCACCGTTTGCTGCCAATACGCCATCGGCACCCCCCCAGTTAAGGTCCCAGTTTGGCCCGGCAGTAAATTTAAATTCCCCTGCATCGGCGAAATATACATATCCTTCATAATTGCCATCGGCGTTTACCGAAGCTAAGGTTGGTGCCACATCAGGAGCCCAGTCGCCTTCGCTGTAACCGGCTGCGCTTTGGTAACCGCCGGGTACATAAATGACCGGGTAGTCAGCTTTTGCACTTTTCAGTTTTGGTGCGAGTGTTTCAAGATCGAGGAACTTACTTACAAATTCTTTTGTAGCACGTAAACCACTCCAGCCACCATCGATACCAAATTCGGCAGGATCCATAGATCCTCCCACGGGTGCGTGTACCAGGAAAGTCGTTCCGCCCCAGGTGCGAACGTTCAGGCCGTCCTGGATAATGGGAAAGATAATTTCGTTGGATCTGTGATTGTCAGCAAGGAATAAATGGGTGTAATCGTCTTCAAGCGAGTAGCCTCCGTTAATTACTTTTTCAGAATAAGTTAAAGCCTCGCTGTATCTTGGTGTACCGGTGTAAACCTCAGCATTGAGGTACAATTTAGCCAACACCATCCAAACAGCAGCCTGGTCGGCACGGCCGTATTCTGCACTGCGAGGTGCATTCAACTCATTTTCAATGGCCAGTAATTCCGATTCAACGTAACTGAAAAGTTCTGTCCATGAAATTTGTTCAGGGAAGAATGCTCCAACATTATCTTCTTCGGTAACAAAAGGAACATTTCCGAACAAATCAACAGCGTGATAGTAACTTAAGGCGCGAAGGAATCTGGCCTCTGAACGGTAAAGTTCAATGTCGGTTCTGATCGATCCTTCAATTCCTCTTCCATCAAGTTTCTCAGGTGTGGTTTCACGAATAAATTCGTTACACAAGGCCACCTGGTAGAAAATACGATAGTATAGGTTACGGATAAATCCATCGTCGGCCGACCAGTCAATGTCGTGAAAATCTCTTAGGGTAGCGTCGTTCCATCCAATCACTGCTTCGTCGGTCGGTAACTGCTGTGCATACCAAAGTGCGCGGTGGTATTGGCCGAAGCCTTCATCCAGACCACTAAGGTCATTGTTTCCGCTTGGCCCTTGCTGGCCGCTTACTGCCAAACCTGCATAAAGTTTA
The DNA here is from genome assembly GCA_041546215.1 of Draconibacterium sp. Taxonomy (GTDB): domain Bacteria; phylum Bacteroidota; class Bacteroidia; order Bacteroidales; family Prolixibacteraceae; genus Draconibacterium. The sequence continues at coordinate 23,070 of JBFEWU010000022.1, forward strand.
GCCAGTACGTTAATGTAGTTGGCCGGATTCTCGTAAACGGTTTCCGAGGTAACCACATCTTCATCGATCGGAACAGTGTCCAAATCGTTGGTACACGATGTAAATGCAACAAGTATTGCAATTACTATGATGCTTAAATAATTAAATTTCTTTATCATGGTTATCTTTTTTTTTAGAGATTAATAATCAATGCTTAAGCCCATCATAAACACACGTGGGCGTGGGTAAATGTTATTGTCTATACCATTACTAACCTCCGGATCAAGACCTTTATAATCTGAGATTACAAATACATTTTGGGCAGTTCCGTACAAACGGATGCTCATTTTATCGTTGTTCAGATTTTTAAAAGTATGTCCTATTGAAATATTGTCCAGGCGAAGAAACGAAGCGTTCTTCACATAGTAGTCGGTAAAATATTCGGGATTTTGGAACCTGGTCTCCAGTGCATTGTCGTTTACATTAAGCAGGTAATTCGACGACCAGTACAGGTTGTTCAGTGATCCGTTTGATGACCAAACGTTGTTGTAAACATAGTTGCCCAGGTTGACACGTCCGGCAAAACCGAAGTCCCAGTCTTTCCAGTAAAGTTTCGAGTTGAAACCCATAAACCAATCGGGGGCCGATTTCTCGTAACGATACCTGTCCTCACCGGTAATCTGTCCGTCCTTGTTTCGGTCAACATAAAGCCCCTGTATGGGCTTGCCGGTTTCGTCGTATACCTGTTCGTACACAAAGAACGAATTGGCAGGATAGCCAACCGAGTGGATTTGAATGGTGTTGCCAACGGCTCCCGAAATACCTCCGGTTTCAACCCCAGGGTATTCTTCAATATCCAGTTCTATTGCAGTAAGCCTGGTAATTTTATTCTCGTTGTAGGTGGCATTAAAACCAAGTTCCCACGAAAAGTCTTGCTTCGAAATGATGCGGCCTAAAATTGAGAACTCCAAGCCTTGGTTTTCAAGGTCGCCAACATTGGTTAGCAACATATTGGTAAGGTTGGTTCCCGCCGGAACAGGAATAAAATTCAACAAATCGTTGGTTGTACGTTTGTAAACATCAATTGTTCCCGAAATACGGTTATCAAAGAAACCATAGTCGATACCTGCATTAAGGGTGGTTGTTTCTTCCCATTTAATTTTGGAATCGTAACCCTCGGGGCGGATGGTTGGGTAGTAATTGTCGCCAAACTGGTACTGAGCATTTTCCTGGCTGTAGGTGTAACGTGGCAAATACGGGTAATCGCCGCCGCCAATGTTTTGCTGACCGGTAATACCATAACCCAAGCGAAGTTTCAAATCAGAAACAGTTGCGTTATTCTGCAAGAAACCTTCTTCATTAATTCTCCATGCAAATGCTGCAGATGGGAAAGTACCCCAACGTGTATCAGGCGAGAAACGTGAGGTTCCGTCCTGACGAACAGTGAAGGTTAAGAGGTATCTGTTTTTCAAGGTATAATTTAAACGGCCGAAGAAAGAAACCAGGTAATATTCTGTAGGATCCCAGTTTTTAGGATTGATGATTTCGTTTGTAATACCACTCCTTGAAAAGTTGTAGTTTTCTCTCCAGAAATGTTGCCACGAATACCCCCCCATGACACTAATATTACTTGCGATCGATTCCAGATCTTTGCTGTAGGTAAGGTAAATATCAAGCAATTCGTTTTTCTTCTCCTGGGTGTATTCTCCATAATAACCACCTCCGTTACCAATGGTCCACGGAGCGTCGTTGTCATCGATTGTCGTTCCTTCACTGTCTGAGTACTCGAAACCGGCATTAATGGTTGCCTTCAGGTCGGGTAAAAAATGGAACTGGTAATCAAGTTGCACATTTCCAATTGTTCTTTCTACTTTCGACTGGTCATCGTGCATCATAATCAGAGCCATTGGGTTGATCGGTGCCAGCGTATTGGGATCTCCATTGGCTTGTGTCCAGGTAAAAAATCCGCCATACCGCTCACTATCAGAATAGATGTGTTGAGTGGGATCGAAACTCACTGCTGAACCAATTGCTCCCTGGTTAGAGAAGTTATTGTCGATTACCATGGCTTTCAGGTTCACATTCAGCGTTAAATGATTTTCAAAGAAACTTGGATTGATTCCAAAGGATCCTGTCCAGCGTTCCATGCTCGATTCACGAAGAATACCATTCTGGTCAGAGTAAGCAAGCGATGCCCTGAATGGCATGTTTTTGATATTTCCGGTAAGACTCACATTGTGGTCGGTACTCAGTGATGATTCGAAAATCACATCTTGCCAATCGGTATTTGCCGAACCTAAAAGTCCTGCGGCAGCCGATCCCGATCCCTTCTGGGCAATTATTGTTTCCCTGAATTTGTCTGCCGACAAAATATCAATCTTGCCCGATGGTGTACTGTACGAGCTGAAGCCATTGTAACTTAGTTTTAGACCTGCTCCTTTTCTGCCTTTTTTTGTGGTAATCAGAATTACACCATTCGATGCACGCGACCCATAAATAGCAGTTGCCGAAGCATCTTTTAAAACAGTAAAGGTTTCGATATCGCTTGGGTGAATGGTGTTCAAGGGATTTCTCATACCCGAAACACCTTCGCTGTCCATTGGTACACCGTCTATCACGATAAGCGGATCGTTGCTTGCCGAAAGCGAAGAACCTCCCCTGATCCGGATCGTTGATCCGGCACCCGGAGCACCTCCACCATTGGTAATTTGCACACCGGCAATTTTACCGCTTACCAGTTCCTGTGGCGAGGTGATGGCTCCCTGGTTGAAGTCCTCTGAACTTACTGCCTGAACCGAACCGGTTGCATCTTCTTTTTTTACTGTTCCGTAGCCAATCACAACAAC
>JBFEWU010000485.1:0-3197 GCA_041546215.1 Draconibacterium sp.
GGATTGGGGCCGCATCTGTTTTGGCGCTTATCATCATGTTGCTGGAAGTGAATTTCTATGTTTTCTTTTCCTTTATAATATATGGGCTGTTGCTGCTTACACTGATAGCAGTTCTTTTCTTTGGAACGGTGGTAAACGGTGCCAAAGCGTGGTTTACGTTTGGAGGCTTTGCTTTTCAGCCCGGAGAATTTGCCAAGTTTGCAACTGCCCTGGCCCTGGCCCGCTACATGAGCTCCTATGGATTTAAGCTATTAAAAACCAAATCCCTGCTAACAGTTGGCGCCATAATATTTGGGCCGGTTGCCTTTATTTTATTACAGAACGATACCGGTTCTGCTTTGGTTTATTTCTCGTTTGTTTTGGTGCTTTATCGTGAAGGACTTTCAGGAGTGGTGCTGTTTTTTGGTGCATTGATAGCCATACTTTTCGTATTGGCCCTGGTGCTTTCCAATCTTCTTCTTGCAGGGATTCTGATTGCAACGGTTGTAATAATGTATCTTGTTTTTAATCAAAAGTTAAAACAGTTTTCCCAGGTCTTTATAGTATACGCAACTAGTATCATTGTCTGTTGGCTGGTGAGTATACTTGTAAAAACCAATTATGAACTTTCATATTTTATATTGGCAGGTTCGGTTATCGCAAGCCTGTTCGTATTGTATAAAAGCATAAAACAGAAGTTGCCGAATTATACGAAAATAGCCATCGTTTTTATTGGATCGGTATTGTTTACCATTTCGGTCGATTATGGTTTCGAGAACTTTTTGGAGCCGCATCACCAGGTACGTATAAAAGAGTTGTTGGGGATTGAATCGAATCCTCATGGTGCCGGCTACCATGTTAATCAAAGCAAAATAGCAATTGGTTCGGGGGGGGTCTGGGGGAAAGGTTATCTGAATGGTACACAAACCAAATTCGACTTTGTCCCTGAGCAAAGTACCGATTTTATTTTTTGCACAGTTGGAGAAGAATGGGGATTTGCCGGAACATTTACCATTGTAGTTTTATTTGTGGTTTTTCTCATGCGTTTGGTGTGGCTTGCCGAACGACAGCGATCAACGTTTTCAAGGATCTATGGCTACTCGGTGGCGGTTATTCTTTTCTTTCACTTTATGGTAAATATTGGAATGACCATAGGATTAATGCCTGTAATCGGGATTCCACTTCCGTTTTTTAGTTACGGTGGATCATCGCTGTGGTCTTTTACTATTTTGCTTTTTATTTTTATTCGGCTTGATGCCAGTAGATTAGAGCAGCTTTCGGGCTAATGCTGCAATTTGTTAACCTTCTTTAAAACATTTTTTTCATCTTCACATTTTTTTATCTTTGCAGTGCTTTTAAAAATTGGTGAAAATTCGGGGAAGGGTTTTTATCAGGGAAAATAACAGGCAAATTAAGATTGTAGTTCTTAAATTCCTTAGGGAAGAAAGAAACACCTTATTCGTTCGTGCGGACGAGTATATTGTGCTGGGGTGAATTATCATAATGCCAGATAATCCGAAAGGAATTCTTTTGGAAAAATAGATCCCGTATATAAAATGTTAATGAGATGGGATAAACATAAATTTTAACATTCTACCATTTAGAAAGAAGAATGATTAGAATTGACTTTGACGCATCTCATGCCTTGAACCATAAATTTTTTGTTATATGAAATACATACCTTATTCTCTCCATAATTTCAGACAGATACCGCAGATGGAGTTTTTGACTGAAGAGCAAAAATTTGAAATAGAAGTGGTAGGTACGGTACTGCCTTTTAAAACCGATAATTATGTGGTTGATGAATTAATTGATTGGTCAAATTTCAAGAAGGATCCTTTTTTCATATTAAACTTTCCACAACGCGACATGATTGATGAAGCGAGTTTTAAAAAAGTAGCTTCGCTTTTAAAAATAAATGCTCCGCGTAATGTAATCCAGGAAGAAGTTAAAAAGATTCGCTTAAAGTTAAATCCAAATCCTGCAGGACAGGAAAGTAATGTGCCGGTTTTTGAGGGTAAAAAATTAAATGGCATTCAACATAAATATCGCGAAATTATGCTGTTTTTCCCCACCCAGGGGCAAACATGCCATGCCTATTGTACCTTCTGTTTCAGGTGGCCACAGTTTGCGCTTAACGAGTTTAAATTTGCCATGAAAGAGGCAGATACTATGGTTGAGTACCTGAAGGCGAATCCACATGTTACCGATGTTCTTTTTACAGGAGGTGATCCTGCGGTTATGAAAACACGTTTCTTCGAAATGTACTTTAATGCATTGTTGGAGGCCGATCTTCCAAATCTTCGGAACATCCGCATTGGAACAAAATCGTTGGCTTACTGGCCTTATCGCTTTACCAGCGACGAGGATGCTGATGATTTGCTGCGTTTATTCGAAAAGGTAAAAAAACATGGAATTAATATCGCATTAATGGCCCACTTCAATCATCCGCGTGAACTGCAGACTGATGCAGTGCAGCTGGCCGTTAAGCGTTTAATTGCCGCTGGTGTACAAATACGTTCGCAATCGCCCCTGTTAAGTGGCATTAACGATCATGCCGATATTTGGGCCGACAAATGGAAGGAAGAAGTACGACAGGGAATTATTCCCTATTACATGTTTATTGCACGCGATACAGGCGCACAAGATTATTTTGCCGTTACATTAAACCGTGCCTGGCAAATCTATCGCAATGCCTATAACCACGTTAGTGGAATTTGCCGTACGGTGAAAGGACCAAGCATGTCGTGTAATCCGGGTAAAGTGCAGGTGGTTGGTGTTAGCGAAATCAGGGGTGAAAAAGTATTTGTTCTGAACTTCCTTCAGGGACGCGATCCAAGTTGGGTAGGTAAGCCATTCTTTGCAAAATACAATCCGGATGCCATCTGGATGGATGATTTGGAACCTGCCTTTGGAGAGAACAATTTCTTCTACGAACAGAGGTATATCGAACTTCTAGCATAAATATATCGAACTCATGTTATTTTCAAGTTAATGGTTAAAATCCTGCAATTTATTGCAGCTACTTAAGTCTGGATAAGAACAAAGAACAAAGAGCAAAGAAGCAGTGATCAGTAAACAGGATATCTGGATTTTCGGATATTCAGATTGCTGGATGTCAGAACATTCGAATGCTTGAAGATTTTGCTTAATCATTCACTAATCACTAATCATTAATCAATTTCTGGTTGTCTTCCGTCTAATTATATATTCATCGA
>JBFEWU010000127.1:0-11725 GCA_041546215.1 Draconibacterium sp.
AGCAACGCCTTAGTTCAAAAGTCAAACTTGATGTTAATATTTCTGATAAAACTCCTGAAGGTCAGATTCCACCTCTATTATTCATTCCATTTGTAGAAAATGCATTTAAACACGGAATAAGTTATCGCGAAAACTCGTTTATTGCTATACTACTAAGAACAGAAAACAACAATGTTATTTTTGAATGTAAGAATAGTATTACTTCAAGCATTGAACAAAAAATCACCAAAGGTGGTGTTGGAATTGCAAATATTCAAAAACGCTTAGATTTGATTTATGGCAACTCATGTAATTTGAATATTAATGAAGCGAACAAAGAATATCATGTCAGACTAACAGTACCGTTTAAAATAAAGTAAATGAATAAAGTAACCTGCATAGCAATTGATGATGAACCCATAGCACTGGGGATAGTTGTTTCTCACATAAAAAAGATACCCTACCTGAAATTGCTTGCAGAGTTTGATAACCCTGTTGATGCATCAGAGTATTTGCAGGGCCACAAGGTTCAACTTATATTTTTGGATATAAACATGCCTGACCTGTCGGGTGTTGAATTTGCCCGAACTTTAGATAAAAACAGTAAAGTAATATTTACCACAGCTTACGATAAATATGCAGTAGAAGGTTTTCAGCTTCATGCACTTGACTACTTGTTAAAACCTATTAGTTTCGAGGTATTCGCCAATTCGGTTAAACACGCTAAAGAATATTTCGATTTAGTAGAGTTAAAGCAATCTGAAACACAAATAAACACAGAAGATAATTACTTATTTGTCAAAGCGGATTATCAAATACATCGTGTTGAATTTGATGATATTTTGTACTTTGAGGGACTAAAAGACTATGTAAAGCTTTACATCGAGGGGTCATCAAAATCAATCGTTTTTCATTCAACTATGAAATCATTGGAAGAAAAACTCCCTTTAGACCGTTTTATGAGAGTACATCGTTCGTTTATCGTCTCTTTACATAAAATAAAAACCATAGAGCGTGACCGAATCCTTTTTGGAAATAAACGAATTCCGGTTAGCAAGCAGTATAAATCCAATTTTGATGAATTTATCAAGAGAAAGTTCATATAGTGCATCCTATGTCATCAATAAGAAATGTGACATTATAATCATGATAATATAGAATACACTTTTACACATATCTATTTTTTAGCTTGAGTAGCATCATCCCAATTATCGGTTCTAAATGATGGTGCTGGTATACCATTTAAACCAAATAAAGTAGCTTTAAAATAATTATGCCAACCATATCTTACAGCTACAGGATTTGCAACCTTTTCACTATGCACCAAAATTTCTTGTCCAGTATCATTTATACTTGCACTTGCCGGATAAAAAACTCTATCCTCTCCAGCTATTTCAAAACCCATTACCTCATCACTTGAATGTATTACTTCACCTTTCATATTAATCTGTATTCTTTCATCTTTTATTTCATATGAATCATAAATTGGGAAATGGTATCGAAGAGCTTCATAACCATAGTCTCGATTAAGAGCGGCAAATAATAATCTATCAGCAATTTCTTTCTTATAAGGAGGATGAATATTATCCTTAAGTCCAATATCCAAAGTTGTAGCCATATATGAATTTGGGATCAATTCTAAACATTGTAACTGAGCTTCACGCAAAAACGCTGTATTTTCAGGACATCCGTATGCTTCATCTCCACTAAATTTATAAGGTGTTATTTGTACGTAATAAAAAGGCCAAGCACCCTGATTGAAACGTTTTCTCCAATCTTTTACCATCGCTGGTAAAAGTTCTTTATATTTTTTAGGTTCTCTATGGTTCGATTCTCCCTGATACCATAATACTCCTTTAATTCCATAATTAACCAAAGGATTGAGCATTCCATTAAATATTACAGTAGGTATTCGATTGGTTTTTTTTTGCAAATCTATATCTGTTAAATCAACATCCTGATATTTATTTAACACTTCCTTACTCATCCATGTCTGTATTGAACTACCACTCCAAGAAGCATGTATTAATCCTACCGGACAATCTAAAATTTCTTGTAATTGTTGTCCAAAAAAATATGCTAAAGCACTAAATGTTGAAACATTTTTTGGAGATGCCTGCTCCCAACTCCGAAAATCCTCTATATCCTCTAAAGGAGTTTTAGAAGCTTTTCTTTCTACAGTAAATAAACGTAAGTTTGGATTATTTGATCTTACAATCGCCATTGTAGAACCAGCAATATAGTTTCCAAATCTACCTTCCAGTCGAAACTCCATGTTTGATTGTCCAGAACACAACCATACTTCTCCAAACATTACATTTGTAAGTGTAATATCCGATGTTTTACTTGTAATATTAATCGTCTGAGGCTCTTTACTGTTGGTTGTGTGCACCTCAACATACCATTTACCCATATTATCGGCCTTCGTTTTTAATACACCCTTCAACCAGGACATCTCAATAGTGACCTTCTCTCCTGCATCTGCCCATCCCCATAACTTGACCGTTGTATTGCGTTGCAAAACCATATTTGACGATACAATAGCAGGAAGTTTAACCTCTGCATTAATTGCATTAATAAATATAAGATTAAATATTGCGGTAAGAATAATTAAAGCTACTCTATTCATTTTTGTATAATTTTAATATTTACATGAATTAACTTGGAACTACAGAAAAACATACAATACATTAATCATATGGTAATCTGTACGTTTTCAACACTCATTTGATGCAAGCTTTTTTGAAAATCAACTCCATAAAACCTTGTATCTTTTATTTATCTACAATTTCCGATGCAAAGTTGCCAGCATTTATAACCACTTTAGTGATGCATCGGTTAATGTACATTACGTATCCCGGATTAAGACTGCTGAGCTGTTTCATATATCTTTGCTAGGTTAATAAATAGGTGGCATTTTTATAAAATTATTTCCGACTTTTCTATGCCCTCTTTACTTTCACTCTAGGCCACATGACTACTTTAATAGTAGTCAGAAATGCACAATCTACTGCTCCAGCCCAAAAACAAGGTATACTTATACATCTTATTTTGCCAGTATTTAATATTGCACACTTCTGACTTTTTCAGCACACCAAAACTATTTAATAACCTGATTTCAACCTAAAGCTAGAGAGTTCAAGTTAATATACTATAACACTATTAACCGACTAAAGTCGGATTATTAATTTTTATTGTCTCAAAAGCCCATTTAATGGGCACTTTTATTTCATTTTCAAAACAGCCCCCCAGTTTATATTAATTTTAATTGCAGTTGACCAGGAGGTTCACCAACCTGAACTTTATATGCCCGGTTGGTACTTCTAAGCATTTCTACCATATCAAGCATACTTATCAGGTGTATCCTTACAATTGAAGCTACTACTGAAAATGCCTTCTTGGTTTTTGCTATTTTTTGAATGACAGTCATTAATAATTGGGCAATCAGGGTACACCAAACCTGCGAGCGTATTGCATTTTCGTTTTCTCCATAGAAATAATGGAATTGAAAGTTTTGCTTCATTTTCTTGAACAGCAGTTCTATACCCCAACGTTTTTTATAAAGAAAGGCAACTTCTTCTGCACTAATCTCATAATTATTGGTCAAAAATTCATAGTACCTATTCTTTTTATCTTGGTCGCAAACCTTGCGCAAACGGTTTTTTTTGAAAACTTTTAGTTGCCGTTTCCCGTTTTCATCCTCCAGATGGTATGTGAGTTCAATAACCTCGTCACAGAGTACTTTTTCTTGTCCTTTTTTTCGGTAATGATTTCGGGTTGCTTCAAAAACCTCATATACCGCATTCTTTTTCAAACGGGTTACAAAATATACCTGCTGCCCGGTCCATAAAGCAAATTGGTGATAGTAATTATAGGCTTTATCGAACACTATCATACTGTACGATATAAGTTTCAGGCTCTTTAGGAAGTTTTTGTCGTGTACTTTTGCTGCCGTTATTTTTACAAACCGGCCTACGGATTGCACTGCATCGATAAGCATGTGGACTTTCAGCCCCCCTTTCTTTTTGCCATCTTCTTTGGGATTACGCCCACCCCCTTTGAGGATGTCGCTAAATAACCGGATTGTGGTTGAATCGATTAAAAGTACCTCTTTAAAAGTCAAGCCAAATGTGCGGCTGTCCGACAAAAATGATTTATACTTATTTACCAAGGCATAATACAAATCTTCAAAAAAACGGTTGTCCCGGTTTCTCAATCCGTCGCTGGCTGTGCTTTTTGCAGGTGCCTTTTCCAAACCAAGATGGTTTAGCTTTCCTCCCAAAGCAGGCAGCCCTTCACAGGTTTCCGTCATCGAATCACACCGGCTTAAAATCCCAAACAACATGGTAATAAGATGCGTCTTAGACTTGAAAGCCTTATAATAGCGGTCACTTTCGTGTACCTTTATTATGGATGATATGTTGACTTTTTCTACCAAATCTATTATCTGTTTTAAAATCGGCTGTCCGACATACTTTATTTCTTTATTTTTACTCATGTTGTGATTTTGTGTGCAAAACAAATCTACAACATGGGGCGAAACCTTTCGGGAGTAAGCCCTATTTTTTCCCTTGGTTAGTTATTTTCCATTTTGTACAAAAAGAATGATGCCTTAAGATGGATTCTTGTGACTCCTCGTCTAGTTCATCTATCCAGTCAAATTTTTCTGTAAATGAAAGATGTTCTATTTCCAACAATGGACAATCATTATCCCGGTTATTTTTAGGGCAACCATAAGCAATACAATATATATCTGATTTTTCGATCATAGATGATCCTTCAAATTTTAGCTCTTATAAATTAATCGGACACTAGTGATACTATAAACACATTACTTTTCCACTTAGCTAAAATGGATTACCAAACTTTCAGCTTTAACGGTTCGTTACTTGATATTTCAAAAGGTCCAACCACAGGATTTTCTGCCCTTCTTTCATTCCCAAGAAAATCAGAATCAATCTTCAATGGTGTACCATCAGGATTTTCATACAATTTTTGAGGTATAATTGCCTTTCCTAACAATTGCGTTGTAATTAGTTGATTTTCCATCTTTAATAAATCATCCTCTAATTTAAATTTCAAATAAACATGCTCTTTTTCCTCTATAATTTCCCAATCAATAGTGGCATCTTTCTTTTCAATATAATTAGCTTCATTTACATGATGAGTAGAATTATTAAAATAGGCATTTCCATTTACATATACGCTTAGATTTGAATCACCATAATCATTAACTCCGAATTTATATTTTTCACCTTTAATCCCAATTTCTTCATCGCAATTAAGTAGAATATTATTATAATACTTATCATCTCCATTCATCACATTACACAATCCGGCTACTTCTGTAGAATGTTCAATGAAATAAGGCGTATAACGACTATGGCTTCCATATGTTAAAATCTGGCCAACAATCAAATTATGTACAAATGCAATACCTTGTGATTGATTTTTAATACTTCTCCTGGATAAAAACAGATTATTATCAACTAAAGTAGGTCCATGGTTTACCTCCAAATACATATCATTTTTATCATTATTATACAGAAGATTTTTAGAAATACGAGTTCCCTGATGCATCCAATCAAGAAAGATTCCATAGCTACAATTATTGATGCGATTATTTCTAATAATCGCATCAATAGCTCCATGAAATTTAATTCCAGCCATTTCATATCCATTCCATCGTCTTCTGCTGTATATATCATGTATATAGTTATTTTCAACTATACAAAAAGCAGCCCCCATACTTCCACAAATAGCAGTCTGTTCACAGTTGTATATTTCATTATTTCTTACAATGTGTGAACCAACATTCTCTTTATTCCAGCCAGCTTTTATTGTTTTAAATACTAATTCTATATAATGAACAGCTCCATCAACATATGGGTTGTTCAACCAAACGTTATGCCCAGTTTCAAATTCTTTACCTAACGTAATACCATTACATTTTGAATCATGGATCACATTGTTTTCAATAATCCAACCTTTATTCCAATGTGTGGCTATCATACCAACTTGTCCAGCTGTTGGAGCTGCCCATTGAGTAGCAGCTTGACTAAATTCAAATCCCTGGATAGTAATATAGTCAATGCCCTTCTTCTCTGGATAGAAACAGGTTGGACGAGTACTTATTTCCACCAATTCCTTATTTGGATCATACTTTTGAAAATTAGCCCAAATGGTAGTATTATTTTCATCAGTTTTACAATACCAGGTGTATACAGAACCTTCCAAATCTCTTACATTTTTATCTGGTTTCGGATTATAAATATTGCTCATACTGACTTCCTCAAATAGTGCTTTACCATTTAAAAATACTTCTCCAGTATGATGAATTCTACCGTTGTCGATAAACCAATCTCCATAAACTAAATCTTCATAGGGATTATAATCACCAAAAAAAGAATTAGGAATTGTTACTTTCCAAACACCTTTTCCTTCACTCTCCCAATTTTCAATCAGTTCGGAGCCTTTTATTTCCACTTTTTCACCTTTAGCTGCACGATAAACAATACGTTTTGAATCAGATTCTCCACCTCTAATGGGATTTACCCACTCACGGTAGATACCTTCATGAACAGTTATAACATCTCCCGGTTGCGCTATATTGGCTGCAGCCTGTATTGTTTTTAAAGGTTGGTTTAATGATCCAGAATTTTTGTCATTCCCATTTTTTGAAACGTGGATTTCTTTTGCAAAAACTCCTACACTAAATATCAAAAATAAAATTAATCCTAAACTACTTTTCATTATATACTATTCTTATTATTTTAACTTATCTAATTGCATTAATATTACATATAGCAATCTCCCAAACTTTCAATTTCAATTGTCCTGTATTGATTTTTAAAAACTTCCTGTCACTCGGTATTCTTTATTCCGTGCATTTCCAAAAATATCATTATCCATCTGTAATAGTGATCCATCTGGATCTTTCAATAATTGTTTAGAAAGCACTCAATTATTGGCATATGAACAACGGAACTGAGAATGCTGCACACCAAGCATAATGAAGGTTCCCAGTGCAAAAGGTTGTCCTTCCACTCTTTTCCTGTTGTAATAATGTTCTTTATCACCAGGGCAAGTGCCTGCGCAAACATTTACCGGTGTAGCCCAAAATCTATTAAGTTCTTTAATACTTTCCCTTTCCAATCCCGCATAAGCTTTTTCAACTAAGGGTTTGTATTTTGATTCGGATAGCACTCCACATTCAATACCTCTTATCATACCATAGGCAAACATGGCCGTAGCTGAACTTTCAATCCAATTACCTTTTTCGCCGGGGTAGTTAGGAAGTTGATACCAGTGTCCTGTTTCAATGTCCTGAAGCGACATAAGATTACTACAGAGCTGTTTGAATATCTTATTAACGGTTTTGAAATTTTTGGTTCCTTGGGGGATAAGGTTCAATGCATCAGCGCAAGCCATTACCACCCATCCGTTTCCGCGTCCCCAATGTTCGTGGTTGCGTTGAGTCTCTTCATCGGGCCAACCATATTGACTACAACCATCGTCAAAAAGAATGGTATCTGCATCCCAGGCATGCACCCATAAACCCTTTTTTTTATCCATAAGTTTCTCATGATGAGCCACAAGCTGCACAACAAACTCATCCAAAAACGCTTCATCGCCGGTCAGCCTGTACATCTCAAAAAAGAACAGCCCCAACATATAAATAGTATCATCCCATAATTCTACTACATTATGGCGATGTGAAACGCCACCATTTTCAGCCCGTATGATGTTTTTATACTGTTCATAAATTTCAATAGCTCTTGCCTTGTATTCATTGTCTCCTGTTTTACGGGCCATATACGCAAGTAAATGTCCCATGCTAACAACATTAGGATGTATGCCACTTTCAACATCTTTTGTTTTTTCAAGGCTCTCTTCAAAATAATCCAATATTTTTTCTGAATCAATCACCTGTTCAGAGTCATTGTATTGTACCAGCCCTTTCATGAAGGTAGCCTGAGACCAGTCCCATTTAAATTTTTCCACTGGCAAATAACTTTCAATACCATAATCAACCATTTTATGCAACCAATCTGGATGATTGGGATTTTTCACTCCTTTCCCAAAAGCTTGTGCGTAAACAACAGTTATTAAGCCAAGCGTAAGTAACAAGCTCTTTAACATCTCCATAACCCTATTTTAAATTAAAAGTAACACATTAGATCTAACTCGTTTATATTATAAAATCAATACTCGATTTTAGTGAATAACATTAACCTGAGTAGCATCATCCCAATTATCTGTTCTAAAAGATGAGGCAGGTAAAAGATTGACACCATAGAGGGTACCAACAATCCAGTTACACCAGGCATATCTTACGGCTACAGGATCAGGCACTTTATCACTAATAACAAAAACCTCCTTACCATTAACGATTTTGGCTATGGCTGGATGAAAAACCTTATCGTTCCCTGCAATCTCAAATCCTTCAAGCTTACCATACGAGAAAAGCCCTGTTTCTGCATTTTTAAATTTTAAAATTATACCACCATCTTTAATTTCTTGTGAATCGAAAATTGGGGCTACACAATCTACAGAACTATATCCATAAGTTTGATTTAACGCATTAAACAATAAGCGATCAGCCACTTCTTTCTTCCTTGGAGGATGAATGCAATAATCATCACCAATATCCATTGTAATGGCAATCCCAGAATTAGGAATCAAATCCAGACATTGCAACTGAGCTTCCCGAATAAAGGCAGAATTATAAGGCCTTTGGTATTCATTATTGCCACGATACATATAGGGGGCAATTTGCACATAATAAAATGGGAAATCGCCAATTCCCCAGCGTGTGCGCCAGTCTTTCACCATCGCAGGCAAAAGCGTTTTATAATTTTCCGGTTCCTTTCTATTAGATTCTCCCTGATACCATAATACCCCTTTAATAGTATAAGGTACCAATGGATTAATCATTGAATTAAACAAGGCTGTAGGAATATGATATGTCGATTTTGCAATATCCACCTCCTCAAGGTCGATCTTTTGAAAAGAACTCATCACTTCTTGGCTTATCCATGCCTGAACAGTGCTGCCACCCCATGAAGTATGTATCAAACCAACCGGAACATCAAGAATTTCTTGTAACTGTTGCCCAAAGAAATAAGCTACTGCACTAAAATCCAGAACACTCTCAGGTGATGCTTGTTGCCATGCTGTATACTTCTCAATATCTAATAATGGAGTTTTAGAGCCAACTTTATCAACTGTAAATAACCGTAAATTTGGATTAGTAGACCTTGCTGTTGCTATAAGAGAACCCAATGTAGGTTGCCCGAAATAACCTCTTAATGGTTGCTGCATATTCGATTGCCCTGAACACAACCATACTTCTCCAAACAATACATTTTCCAGTATAATATCCGAGTCTTTACTTTTAATATGAATAGTCTGAGATTCTTTACTGTTATTTGTGTTCACCTCAACACTCCAATTACCCATACTATCCGCCTTCATTTTTATTACATCCTTCAACCAAGAGGTTTTAATAGTAATTTTCTCATTTGCATCTGCCCAGCCCCATAGCTTGATAGTTGTATTGCGTTGCAAAACCATATTTGACGATACAATAGCAGGAAGTTTTACCTCGGCATGAATTGATTGTAGTAATAACAGATTAAATATTGTTATGAGTATAATTAAAATCACTCTCATCATTTTCACGTTTTACTATTCGGTGAATAATTTAGAATTCACATACGATATTCGTCCTATTTAATAACCTTAAATTGTTCATTACTAGTCTGTTTTTGCTTTAACCCAGAAACATTTTTTAATACAAATTGATTGTTTTTTTTATTTAAAGGCAGCGAAATATTTTCAATATCAATATCTTCCACGTTATCAAAAACTAATGCAGGTCTGAAGTCATCCTTTTCAAGTTTTAAGACAATATTTTTAAGTATTATACCTGATGCATAACGCACATAAAATGCCCACGCAGGAAGTTCGCCAAACATAGAAAACTCAGGATAACTATTTACTTTTTCCGGCACTTGATCTAAACGACTAAGTGGCACGTAGGCCATTCCTTTTGTAGCTCTACCCGGATAGGTTATTTCAATGTTCTCCAATATTACATTTTCAACATTATGCCCCCGAATACCAACAATAGAAGAAGGAAAAGGATTATGAAAGAAATTCACTTCGGGGCCTCTTAAATCATAATCAATATCAGGTCGTCCGAAAGGAACTTGTACTTTAATGTCGTGAATGTGGATATTTTTTACTGTGCCCGGCTTTTTGCCACCACGATGCCCCAATCGGATAAAAATGGCATTTCCCGTGTTTTCAGCCACTATATTCGAGACCTTTATATTTTCAATGTGGCCACCATCAACCGACTCAATGGCAATTACAGAACGAAAAGTGTCGTAAACCTTAATGTTTTCGATGGTCACATTTTTAAAGCCTCCATACGAAGCAGTACCAAACTTTATGGCACTGGCACTTGAACGTACTGTGCAGTTGGCAATATATATACTATCGTTTGAATATCCGGGATAGTATGACTTTAAACAAATCCCATCATCTGCCGCATCAACATCACAATTGGTAACACGAACATTCACGCAGTCCGTAATATCCATACCATCATTATTCCAATACGAACGATTTATAACCTTCAGACTGTCAAGTATCAGGTTATGACACAATTCAAAAGATAACCCCCAACAAGAAGCTCCCCCAACGGTTAAATTTCTTATTTCAACGTTATTACATGACGAGAAACGAAACAATTTAGGGCGTGCCGTTTCATTAGGTCTCATTCGGCGGTAGTTGTATTTCGGATCTATCAACTCACCAATATGGTGTAAACTATCAACCGCTAATGCTAACTGCAAACCTTGACCATCTATTTGGCCATCTCCTGAAAGACTAAAATTATTGGCTTTATAGGCAATCAACAATGCCATTTGCGAATAATCATCTTTCTTTTCAGCCTCAGGTCGTCCTGCAAGCTCACGCAACTGATAGTCATATGGATTAGTGCTGCCAAGCAAGATTGCAGCTTCTTCTAAGTATAAGTGTACATCTGATTTCATCTTAAGGCTGCCTGTCAGGTATCTTCCTTCAGGGAACACCAGCATTCCTCCTCCTTGTTCAGATACACTGTCAATTAGTTTTTGAAGAACTTCTGTGTTTAATATTCTTCCATCCCCAACAGCTCCAAAATCTGTTACTTTAAATTCTTTGGCATATACATTACCGGTAAGCAAACAGCAAAACAGATATAGCAATACGTTTAATTTTTTCATGCGTTTTACTTTTAAAATTGACATTGATAGATTATGACTTTACATGCTGTGTAATAAGTACAAGACTTAATAAAGACTACAATATTTTTCATTTTTTTATAGTTCTATTTTTTCTTAGGCCAAACTTCTAATAAGTTTGTTCCACTGTGTATTTCCTGAAATGGTCCGGGCATTACATTCATCTGCTTTATTGAAATCCCCAAATAATCGGTTATAATATCAAGAGGAATACTATCAGGATTTTCCATTGCCATCTTGGGAATCGGTAATTTTCCGATATAATCCGATGTTATTAAGGGATACACTTTCTCAAAAAGTCTTTCCCCGACATTAAAACTAATAGTTTGCGGATTAGATCCTTTCTGAAAGTTAAATTCGGTTTGAATGTCATCAACAATACTTTCAGTATCCTGATCTATGTTTTTTTGTGCTCCTTCAAGAAAAACATTATGATTAATTCTACATCC
>JBFEWU010000275.1:0-6330 GCA_041546215.1 Draconibacterium sp.
AGTCAATGAATTTATACGAGCCAGGGATGTCGTACTTTGCGCTGCCGGAAGTGCGCCTGGTGATTTGCATAAATTATGGCGAAGCCGCGATTCAAAAGGATTTCACCTGGAATATGGCTACTCATGCATGGGCTATGAAATTTCAGGAGCACTGGGAGCTAAAATGGCCTGTCCCGACCGTGAAATCTATGTGATCCTGGGTGACGGTGGCTATTTAATGATGCCTTCAGAGATCATTACCTCTTTGCAGGAAGGATATAAAATCAATATTGTATTAATCGACAACAATGGCTTTGCCAGTATTGGTGGCTTGTCTAAATCAATTGGTAGCGAAGGTTTTGGAACAAAATATCAGTATCGTGATGAAGAAACAGGCCGCATGGAAGGAGACCGTTTGCCGGTTGATCTGGCAGCCAATGCCGAAAGTTTAGGGGCAAAAGTTTTTCGTGCCACAGATATTGCATCATTAAATACAGCCCTTGCTGAGGCAAAGGCTGAAACGCAAAGTACTGTCATTTATATTGAAACGGTACCTGAGCGAAAAATTGCAGGTTACGGACACGCCTGGTGGGATGTACCCATTGCAGAAGTTTCATCCCTGGAGTCGGTGCAGAAAGCACGTGCCAATTACGAAGTACAAAAGAAAAAGCAACGTTACTTTTTTTAATCCGATAAATTATGTGGACAGTAATTACATTTGTTGGATTTACAGCTTTCGTTGCATTTTATGCCTGGTTTAAACTTCGCAAAGAAAAACTCGACTCGTCTGATGGTTATTTTCTCGGAGGTCGAAGTTTAACCGGTATAGTTATCGCCGGTTCCATGCTCCTGACCAATATTTCAACCGAGCACCTGATTGGAATGAACGGTTCTTCTTATAAAAATGGATTTATCATTATCGGTTGGGAAGTGACTTCAGCTCTGGCCCTGGTCGTTGCGGCAATAATATTTATTCCCCGTTACCTGAAGCTGGGGCTTACCACCATTCCTGAATACCTTGAAAAACGTTTCGATGGGATTACGCGGAGTTTGGTTGCCTTGTTTTTAGTTGTTTCGTTCGTGGTGACACTTCTTCCCATTGTTCTTTACACCGGGGCAATTAACCTGGAAAGTATTTTTAATATCTCCGAAGTATTGGGAGTTACCAAAGCCGAAGGCTTGTGGATTACCGTTGTCGCCATCGGATTAATCGGGTCGGCCTATGCAATTTTTGGAGGCTTAAAGGCAGTGGCTGTCTCCGATACCATTAATGGATACGGATTACTGATCGGTGGAATTCTTGTACCCGTTCTTGCTTTGATAAGTATCGGCGGCGGAAATCCGATTGATGGTTTGGTAAAGGTTTTTGAACATGCTCCGGAGAAATTCAATGTGATCGGAGAAAAAGATTCGGTGATGCCTTTTGGTGTGTTATTTACCGGGTTAATTATTAACCAGCTTTATTTCTGGGGGATGAACCAGACTATTATTCAGCGCGCGCTGGGAGCCAAAAACCTGAGAGAAGCTCAAAGGGGCTTGTTATTTACCGGTGTATTAAAAATTGTGGTACCTATTATCATTGTGCTTCCGGGAGTAATCGGCTTTTATTATTTTGGTGACTCAATGTATGAAAACCAGGATCATATTTATCCGGCGCTGATTAAAAAAGTATTACCACTTGGACTGGCCGGATTCTTTGCTGCAGTTGTTATGGGAGCTGTACTGAGCACATTCAACAGTGTGCTGAACAGTGCCGCCACCATTTTTAGTATTGATGTTTATAAGCGTTTAATTAAAAAGGATGCAACAGAGAAAAGATTGGTCGGGATCGGACGTACCGTATCATCGGTTCTTGCCGTATTTGCCATTCTGGCAGCACCTTTGGTGGCTTCGGCACCGGAAGGTTTATACCAGTTGCTACAGCAGTTAAACGGCATTTTCTTTATCCCGATCGCATCCATAATGCTAGCTGGATTCTTCATGGAGAAGATTTCAGCCATTGGGGCTAAAGCGGCACTTATCTTTGGTTTGCTATACTATATTGTAACCACATTTATTTTTCCGGTGGATATACATTTTATTCACAATTGGGGAATTGAATTTGTAATGAATGTAATTATTATGTACACGGTTTCATACTATTATCCGCGTAAAAATTTCAGTATCAGAACAGCACCAATTCGCTTGGATATGATCCCCTGGAAATATGCAAAACACTTGTCTTTTGCATTAGTAGTAATAACAATTTTAATTTATATTCTTTTAGGACAGAGTTAATTAGGAATTATAGTAACATATGCTCAGGATAAAAGTTAGGTATGACAAACATCGAATGTGTATTTAATTTTAAATCCTGATTCAAACAAAATGACAATGGAACGTTTAAAAAATTACATCAACGGAAGTTGGATTGATAGCAAAGAGCGGGCAACGATTGATGTCGTAAATCCCGCCAACCAGGAAGTGATGGCAAAGGTGCCCTATGGTGTAAATACAGTGGCCGACGTGGAACTGGCTGTTGAAGCCGCGGGTGAAGCTTTTAAAGAATGGCGTAATGTGCCTGTAATGAGACGAGTGCAACCTTTATACAGGTTGAAGCAGCTGGTTGAGGAGAATGTGGATGAGTTAGGCCGGTTAATTACTCTGGAGTGTGGTAAAAGTTTTGGTGAGGCGAAAGCCGAAATGCAAAGAGCCATCGAGAACATTGAGACCGCGTGTGCAACACCAACATTGATGCAAAGTGAATTTTCAGAGAACGTAGCAACAGGGATCGATGAATTTATGATTCGTCAACCCATCGGTATAAGTGCATGTATCGCTCCATTTAATTTTCCAGGTATGATCCCGTTCTGGTTTTTGCCTTACGCCATTGCCTGCGGAAATCCTTTCATCTTAAAGCCCTCTGAAAAGGTGCCATTAACAATGATGAAAGTTTTTGAATTGATCGATCAGTTAGATTTACCGAAAGGTCTGGTTAATCTTGTTCATGGAGGAAAAGAAGCAGTCGATGCCTTACTGGATCATAAAGACGTAAAAGCAATCAGTTTTGTTGGTTCCACGCCAATTGCCAAATACATTTATCAGCGTGGAGCTGCAAACGGCAAACGTGTTCAGGCCCAGGGTGGTGCCAAAAATCCTGTAATTGTTATGCCTGACGCAGACATTGAAATGACAGCTGCTATTATAGCAGATAGTGTTTATGGTTGTGCAGGGCAGCGTTGCCTGGCCGCCTCAAATATTATCACTGTTGGCGATTCAAAAGGAATTATCAAAGATGCCTTATACGAGGCAGCAAAAGGAAAGAAAACCGGTTTTGGTTTGGACGAGGGTGTGGAAATGGGACCGGTAATTACATCTGAAAGTAAGCAACGTATCGAGATGCTGATTGGGAAAGGTGTGGATGAAGGAGCCAACCTGTTGCTCGACGGACGGAATATCTCAATAAGTGGTTACGAGAATGGAAACTTTTTAAAGCCCACAATTCTGGAAAATGTTGCCCTGGATGGTGAAGTGGTGAAGACCGAAATTTTTGGCCCGGTGATGAGCCTTCTCCCAATGGATACGATCGGGCAGGCCATTGACTTTGTAAACGGGAATAATTTTGGAAACATGGCTTGCTTGTTTACCTCAAGCGGATTAAATGCACGTACTTTCCGTAATCAAGCCAATGCAGGTAATATCGGTATTAATATTGGTGTAGCTGCACCAATGGCACAATTCCCGTTTAGTGGCTGGAATGATAGTTTCTTTGGCGATCTTCACGGACAAGGACGCCATGCCATCGAATTCTTTACCCAAACCAAGGTTGTAATAGAAAGATGGCCAAAAGAATGGAGCCGTAAGTTTTAGAATTATTAACCGATCAATCATTACCATTATGATTAGAGTAGCAAACGCTCCCTGTTCATGGGGAGCACTGGAATTTGAGCTGGAGGGAAAGTCGCTTGGATATCAACAGGTACTTGCTGAAATGCTTGAAACCGGATACGCTGGAACCGAGCTGGGCGATTGGGGATTTATGCCCACCGATCCAATGGTGCTAAATAACGTTTTGTTGGATAAAAACCTGGAATTACTGGGGGCTTTCGTGCCGGTTGCGATGGCAAAGGAGGAGGCACACGAGGCAGGTGTGGACCTTGCCTTAAAAACTGCCGGATTAATGTATGAGGCAGGTTTTAAAAATGCATTTATTGTTCTGGCTGATGAAAATGGTTCTGTCGATGAACGTACCAAAATGGCTGGTCGTATTACCCCTGAAATGGGATTGGATGACATACAGTGGCGAACTTTTGCTGCCGGCGCCGAAAAAGTGGCAAAGGCAGTATACGATAAATATGGAATGCGCACAGTATTTCATCATCACTGTGCGGGTTATGTTGAAACACCTGAAGAGGTTGACAAACTGATGCAACTAACAGATCCCGAAGTGTTGGGTTTATGCCTGGATATGGGACATTACGCTTTTGGTGGTGGCGATCCCGTTCAGGCCTTAAAAAAATATTACGATAGAATATGGCATGTACATTTTAAAGACTATGATTCGAAAATAGGATTGAAGGCCGGGGAGGAGAATTACGATTATTTTAAATCGGTGGAAGAGGGTATCTTTTGCGAACTGGGTAAGGGCAGTGTGGATTTTAAAGCAATTGTTGATTTCCTAAAAAAGAACGGATACAAGGGATGGATTGTTGTTGAACAAGACGTTCTGCCGGGAATGGGATCTCCAAAAAAATGTGCGGTACATAACCGGGAATACATAAAATCTGTTGGGATTTAATCCATGTAATTAAAATGAATTGATTAATTGAATTTTAACCTAATTATTTTCAGATGAAAAAATTAAATGTTGCAGTAGCCGGATTAGGACGGATCGGCAAGATTCATCTAAAAAATCTGTCGAGAAATTTTTCCGAAATTGAAGTGATTGCTGTAATGGATGTTTTTGAAGAATCAAAAACCATTGCCAGGGAATTTAACGTGCCTGTGTTTGCTAATTCTTTTGATGAACTACTGGCTGTTCCCGATTTAGATGCTGTGGTTATTTGTTCACCAACGGATACTCATGCCGATTATGTTGTTAGCGCAGCCAAAGCCGGGAAACAGATTTTCTGCGAAAAACCTCTGGACCTCTCGCTTGAAAGAGTCAGGGATGTTTTAAAGATTGTAGAGGAATCCGGTGTTCAGTTAATGCTTGGATTTAACAGGCGTTTTGATCCTGAGTTCAAAAAAATCAGAAGTTTGGTTCAAGAAGGAGCCATTGGTGATCCTCAAATCATTAAGATAACCAGCCGTGATCCGGGGCCACCTCCCGTTTCGTATGTCAAGGTTTCTGGTGGAATGTTCCTGGATATGACCATTCACGACTTTGATATGGCAAGATATATTGCAGGAAAACAGGTAAAGGAAGTGTTTGCCAAGGCAACAGTAAAGGTTGATCCTGAAATAGGAGAGGCAGGTGATGTGGATACTGCCATTATTACCCTGACTTATGAGGATGACTCAATGGCTGTGATCGATAATTGCCGTAAAGCGGTTTATGGTTACGATCAACGCCTGGAAGTTTTTGGAAGCAAAGGGATGGCGCAAGCCGAAAACAATTTTCCGAATAATCACAAACTATACACATCAGAAGGAATTTGTAGTGACCTGCCCCTGCACTTTTTTTTGGAAAGATATGATGCTTCGTACAACCAGGAAATACGTGAGTTTATAGATGCATTGATGAATGGTTCAGCTATGCCTGTAAGCGGAACAGACGGATTGTATTCTATGGCCATCGCTTTAGCAGCCAAAAAATCGCTTGAAGAAAACCGTCCGGTTGCCATTGATGAAATCTTGCAATAATTGTCTTTATTGGTGCTAACATTTTATATTGGTAAAATATTTTCGTGTGCTATGAAATTGATTCATTTGAAATTCATTTTTAGTGTTTCTTGCTTATTTATTTGCATGAACAGTGAAGGACAAGACGGAATGAAAGATTCATTTGAATCAATTTTCAGCAATATTGCTAATGAACCGACTGCCCTAAGTTATGCCAATCATCTGGAAATTAACAACGAGGGAGGGCATCTGCAAGGTGTTCAGATGGTGGATTCTGAATTTGGCAGATTTGCAGTAATGACAGGGAGTTCCGACTCCTATGCATATTATATGGTGGTGAAGCTGGGGCACGTGAACCAAGTGGTATCGGTAACAAAATTATTTGATAAACCTCTTAAACATGCCGGTGGCTTTCAGATATTTCAAAATTACATGGCCATCGGAATTGAAGACAATTCAGCCAAAAATAAATCGAAGGTATGTATCTATGATCTTTCAAATCCTGAGAAACCAACACATGAGCCAATA
>JBFEWU010000357.1:0-4910 GCA_041546215.1 Draconibacterium sp.
CAATGTAAATGGGACATAAAGCACAACAAAATATTAGCATTAAAAATCGCAAGGCAACTTTTGAATATGAGTTGATCGAAAGATTTGTAGCCGGGCTGAAATTGGTGGGTACTGAAATTAAGTCCATTAGAAATGGAAAGGTGAACCTGACCGATGCGTATTGCCAGCTCATCAGGGGTGAGATGTATGTGATCAACCTGCACATTGCAGAATATGAGATGGGCACCTGCAACAATCACATTGCCAAGCGAGACCGTAAACTTCTGCTAAATAAAAAAGAAATTCTGAAGCTTGAGAAGAAGGTAAAAGAATCGGGACTGACCCTTATTTGTACAAAACTTTTTGTAAACGACAAAGGTCTGGCAAAGCTCGAAATTGCACTTGCGCGTGGAAAAAAAACATATGATAAACGCGAATCGCTAAAAACCAAAGACGCTAAACGCGATATGGACCGTATGATGAAACACTGATAAATTGAATCAGAATTTACCTTTGGATGTTTTATTATCTAGTTTTTGGTTTAAAATCCTGCAATTAATCTCATAGAACAAAGAACATAGAACAAAGAACAAAGAACATAGAACAAAGAACATAGAACAAAGAGCAAAGAAGGAGTGTTCAGTTGTCAGTGATCAGTGTTCAATTTTGTTATCGTTGTTGTCATTTATTGAATATTAGAATATCAGAGTCTTAGAAGAGAATGTCAGAGTATATTACCCAAGCCATTAATTTGTAATCATTAATCAATTTCTTCCGTCTTCGTTCTTCCTTTGAGCTTCGAGCTTTCAGCTTTGAGCTTCTTCGGACTTCGGACTTTCTTCCTATGTATTTCCAATGTATAGTGTTTTAGTTTCCGGAAACAGTCAGAAACCCTGTAGCTACTTTAGTCTAAGTTAGTATCAAGTATCCTGTTCTCTTTAAACCTCGCGTATCATTTTGTTTTTTATCGCCATTTTTGAACTTTTTAGTGGTTTAGAAATTAGGAAAGTTGTCTCTTAATCTCTATGTCAACATGCCTGAATGAAAAGCAGTTTTATATACCAACACGCCAAGCAAAACTAAACAGCTGCAACTCCCAAAAAGTTTTTTAATATGGGATTTGTATTCTCATTGTTCCAAATCATTCGAAGTGTGGTGCGCTGCTTAATATTGTTGAGATCAATAAATTTAATATTTAAATCGATGCCATATTTCAAAGAAGTGGGTACAATCGAAATCCCAAAATTATTCTCTACCAAACGGTAAATCGAGCTTGCATTTGTTGTCGAATGCGAAAGGATGGGAGAAAATCCGCTATCGTCGAAAATTTGCATCACTTTCTCGTAATACGATTCGCTATACGACGATTCGAAAAGAATAAAGGATTCCTCTTTTAATTGCGCTAAACTTTCAAAGTTTGATTCATTTACCGGGTGTTTCTTTGGTAATACCA
The DNA here is from genome assembly GCA_041546215.1 of Draconibacterium sp. Lineage (GTDB taxonomy): Bacteria > Bacteroidota > Bacteroidia > Bacteroidales > Prolixibacteraceae > Draconibacterium. The sequence continues at coordinate 1,433 of JBFEWU010000357.1, forward strand.
ATGAAAAAGTATCTTCATGAAGGGCTTTTATTCCTAGTCCTTTTGGTACACGTTCAATGCGAACAAAACCCACATCAATTTCCTGGTCCAATAAAGCATTAACCTGCTGCTTGTTATCCATTTCATTCAGGCTAAACATAACCATTGGATGTGTATTCCTAAATTTCAAGAGTAAATCGGGAATAATATTCTGCATGGCTGAACCTACAAAGCCAAGGTTTAAGTGACCATTAATTCCATCGTTTAATAACCTGGCATGATTTACAATATCATCAAGTCGTTTAAAATTATTTTTAAGCTCCTGTTGCAAATACAAACCTGCTTTGCTAAGTTCAACCTTTCGGTTATGTCGTATAAAAAGCTTGAATCCCAACTCTTCTTCCATTTGTTTTATTTGCCTGCTTAAGCCGGGTTGAGAGATGAACAGCCGTTCGGCTGCCTTTCTGAAATGCAAATCTTCGGCCACGGCCAAAAAGTATTTGTAATGACGAAGCTCTATTTGATTACTCATAGTTATCAAATATACTACAAAACAGTCTCATTTCGTATCAAAACAACTTGTAAATTTGCAACAACAAGAACGAAGCACCACGCTCGAAGCCAGGAGAAAGATTGCCACTAAAATTTTTTCTCGAATCAGGCCGGCCAGGTACTCAATACAAATAACAGATAATAAGGAAGTCATGTTTAAATATGGAATAGACCGGCTAACGGTGCAGAAAGCGATGGCAATTGCAAGGGGAGAATTGCAGGCAACACTTGATGCGAAAGCCATTGAAAAAATACAGGAATGTAGGAGAAAGGTTGAAGTAATGGCCCGGGGTAATAAACCGGTTTATGGCATTAACACAGGCTTTGGCCCCTTGTGCGATACCCAAATTACGCCTGAAGAGACGTGTAAACTTCAGGAGAACTTATTGATAACCCATGCTGTTGGTGTTGGAGATCCCATAGATAAGGAGCTGTCGAAATTAATGCTGATTTGTAAAGTACATGCATTAAGTCAAGGATTTTCAGGTGTACGTATTGATGTGATTGAGCGCATTATGCACTTTATTGAAAATGATGTTTTACCTGTTGTGCCCGAGCAAGGTTCGGTAGGAGCTTCCGGTGATTTAGCGCCGTTGTCGCATTTGTTTTTACCACTCTTGGGTGAAGGTGAACTTTGGATTGGCGATAAGATTATTACTACCCGGGATTATTATAAAAGGGAGAATCTGCCAGTAATCGGGTTAGAGGCAAAAGAAGGACTGGGCTTGATAAACGGGACTCAATTTATATTGGCGCATACCATTTGGGGATTATACCGAATGGAGTATTTGCTCGATTTAGCCGATGTTGTAGGGACCATGAGTCTGGAAGGTTTCATGGGAAGTGCTTCACCCTTTAGAGAAGAAATGCACACTATTCGTCCCCATAAAGGAAATTTAAGAGTGGCCGAGCGAATCCGCTTTCTTTTAACGGATTCAGAGAATATAAAGATGCATGAACATTGTCAACGTGTACAGGATCCCTACTCAATCAGGTGCATGCCACAAGTGCATGGCGCCAGCCGCAATGCCTGGGAACACTTAAACGAATTGGCAGAAATAGAAATGAATTCGGTAACCGACAACCCAATTGTTTTAACAGATGAGTTGGCTATTTCAGGCGGAAACTTTCATGGGCAACCTCTGGCAATGGCCCTTGATTATGCGTCACTGGCAACTGCAGAATTGGGTAATATCTCAGACAGACGTTGCTATTTAATGCTTGAGGGAAAATATGGTTTACCACGTTTGCTAACCACACACGGTGGTCTAAATTCGGGTTTTATGATTCCGCAATATACAACCGCTGCATTGGTAAGCGAAAACAAATCCTTGTGTTTTCCGCCTTCAGCAGATAGTATTCCAACTTCTTTGGGACAGGAAGATCATGTTTCAATGGGAAGCATTTCCGGTAGAAAGTTAAACCAAATACTTGGGAATCTGGAAAAAATATTTGCCATTGAACTAATGTATGCAGCACAGGCAATGGAATTCCGTCGTCCCAATAAGTTCTCGCCGATTATTGAACAAAACTTTTCCATAATTCGTAAAAAAGTGGATAAACTGGAAGATGACCGATTAATAAAAGATGATATTGCTGCGCTGGTGCATTTGGTTAAAAACAGAGCATTTATTGTAAGATAAGTATTTCCCAGTCTCAAATTTCAGGAACAATGACATTTCAAGAACAAATAGTAAAAGGTATTCCTGCCAGGTTACCCGCAAAAAGAGCCTACAACCCAGAAGCGAATCATGCTCCAAAACGCAAAGACATACTAACCCGAGAAGAAAAGCAACTTGCCATACGAAACGCACTTCGCTATTTCCCTGCAAACTGGCATGCGGAACTGGCGCAAGAATTTGCCCGGGAGTTAAAGGAATTTGGTCGGATTTATATGTACCGCTTTATGCCGGACTATAAAATGTATGCCCGCCCAATTCACGAATATCCCGCAAAATGTAAACAAACTGCGGCCATCATGCTAATGATTCAAAATAATCTGGATCCGGCTGTTGCTCAGCACCCCGAAGAGCTGATTACTTATGGTGGCAATGGAGCTGTTTTTCAAAATTGGGCGCAATACCTGCTAACCATGCAGTATTTGGCTACGATGAGTGACAAACAAACGTTGCATTTGTATTCCGGGCATCCAATGGGGATATTTCCGTCTTCCACTTCAGCACCCAGGGTGGTTGTTACCAATGGTATGGTCATTCCCAATTATTCAAAATCCGACGATTGGGAAAAAATGAATGCGCTCGGCGTTTCTCAATACGGACAAATGACAGCAGGTTCGTTTATGTACATTGGCCCGCAGGGAATTGTGCACGGAACAACGATAACCCTTATGAATGCCTTTCGCAAAATATTACCCGGGGGTGAAGATATTGCAGGAAAAGTATTTTTAACTGCCGGACTTGGAGGCATGAGCGGTGCACAACCTAAGGCCGGGAATATTGCAGGGTGTATTTCGGTATCTGCCGAGGTAAATCCCGCTGCGGCCAAAAAAAGACATGAGCAGGGCTGGGTTGATGTACTGATCGAATCGATGGACGAATTAGTGGCAAGGGTTAAAAGTGCGCAAGAGAATAAAGAAGTTGTTTCCATAGCCTACATAGGAAATGTAGTGAATGTGTGGGAGCAATTTTATGAGCATGATATTTTTGTTCATGTGGGCTCTGATCAAACTTCCCTGCATATTCCATGGACCGGGGGTTACTATCCCGTTGATATAAGTTTTGAAGAGGCCAATCGTTTAATACGTGAAGAACCGGTATTATTTAAACAGTCCGTACAGGCATCACTTAGGAGACACGCAAGAGCTATTAACAAACACACAGCCAAAGGAACTTATTTCTTTGATTACGGTAATGCCTTTTTGCTTGAAGCATCACGGGCAGGCGCCCATGTAATGGCCGAAAATGGAATTGATTTCAAATACAAATCA
>JBFEWU010000140.1:0-11381 GCA_041546215.1 Draconibacterium sp.
AAGGATCAACAAGCAAAAATTACTGCTATCTGCACGGCTTAAAGTAAAACCAAAAGACTGGAATGCTAAAGAGCAGAAAGTAAAATCCCAAAAAACCATTAAAACTCACCAATACCTTAATAAACAACTACGTGCAATAAAAAAGAGCTGTGAAATGGTTATTGATGAAATGGAACAGCAGGAAATTCCTTTTACGAAGGAGGAAACAAAATCGCGTCTCGAAATTGTATTTGGTTGGAAGGAAAAACCGATTCCTGAAGCACGTTATTCACTTTTCGATTATTTCCGGTTCTACTGCAATCGCAAAAAGCAAAAGGATGGATATGATAATGCGAAGATTTTTATGAATACCGTGAAAAAACTTGAAAATTTCAATCCACATCTTGATTGGGATGACATATTGCATGTGCCGGGTTATCTGCCCCCGTATTTGCTGACACATTTGTCAAATTCATACCTCGAAACAAAATCAAGTACCTGTGATAAAACCGTCCTGCCTGTATTCATGACGTAAAATTGCCCAAATACTCGTAAACAATTTCAAATCGAAAAATATTTCAATGAACTTATATACTTTTGTTCATAACACTTCTGGCCATTGGGCTATTTGCTTAACCGGACAGTAGCGATGAAAAGTGTCTCTTAATTTTAACCAAGAATTGTCCAATGAAATCTGACATAAAATACGTGTACAATAACTTTAAAATCAGTATGAAGGGATTGGGAACATTTTTAGAAATCAGCCAATTTTAATCCGCGATGGGATAATGGTGTCTTCTACTATGCTAATATGTTTAGTATTTCGGTGATTCAACTCAACCGTGAATATGTTTTGGCAAAACTGATAACTGTTCATACTACTGGAAAACAGCCTTCCAAATCTGAGTTGGTCATTTAAGAATGTGCATTGTATTTTGCAGGTTGTCTGCAGAAACTATTCGCAACCTTTTATTACTGATGTCATTTAATCGCGTTAATTCCAAGCTAATGCAGGAGCCTTGAAGATAGGACCTGACTGGTAAATAAAAGGCAATTCTTTTATATGTTGTGAAATATTATTACATTACATATGATTTTGGTTAAGTAAATCTAAAGGGTTTGTATGGGCAGTAATGAAAAAATAAGATTTCTATCTTATAATGAATTGTTTAATGCTTTGGATAGGGTTCTTCATTTGCATGAAATCGATAGTTTAGATAGTTATTTAATCCATTTTAATAGTATTGTTAAAAGCCTTGAAAATTACCTCGGGATTCCTGAGGTTTATCTTTTTCGTATCAGTGAAAAATCTCTAAGGATATATGGGCCAGAGGACAAGAAGCCTGGGACAAGAAATAATGATCATTTAAAGATTATTAAAAAGGTTCCGATACTTTTGAGGCTATTGGGTAATACAGAGGATCCTCAATTGCAGAAGGTTGCCGATTTGCCTCTGAAATATGAAAAAGAAAAGGGGGTATTGGAGCAGCACAGAATTCGTTCTTTCATAATCTGGAAAACTGAAAAGCTTGACGTGGAATTTGGAGTATTTATTCTTCCGGGTGATCATTTTAAGTGGAATAAGGAAAAAATAGGAGAAATTAAAGTGTTAGTCGGATTTGCATTTCTTATTCAAGGAGTAATAAATATTCATATCAAATATATTAAAAGCAAAGAAAAGTTCAGGTTGTTTGCCGACCGGTCTTTCGATGTTGAGAAGTGGATCAGGCCAGATGGAAGTTATGAATATATTTCGCCTTCTACAGAAAGAGTTTCCGGTTATACGCAGAAAGATTTTTTTGACTCGCCTGAATTATTCAATAAAATTGTGCATCCGGACGATCTGGAGAAATGGTTGGAGCAGTTAAATCGAATTTCGAATCATGACATTGAGATCGATGTGGATTTGAGAATACAACGAAAGGATAAAGAAATTATATGGGTGCATATACATGGGCAAAGATTGTATGATTATGATGGCCAATTTGCAGGATACCGATATAGCTGTAAAGATGTCACGCAGAGAGTAAAGTCTGAAAATGATTTAAAAGTTGCCCTGAAAAAGCTTGAAGACATGAATGCAAATTTAATGTCTGAAAATGTTATGTTGAGGAAGACAGATGAAATATTTATGATTCCTGGATTTATTTCAGAGAATGCGCAGATGTTAAAGATTATCGAGAATGTTAAAAAAGTGGCCAATACAAATACTCCTGTATTAATTATTGGTGAAACGGGTACGGGAAAGGAATTGCTGGCACGTGCATTACATGAATATAGCAAGCGGAAAGGTAAATCACTGGTAACGGTTAATTGTGCGGCCATACCTTCAGCCTTATTGGAGAGTGAGTTGTTCGGAAGGGAAAAGGGAGCCTATACAGGAGCAATGTCCAGACAGGCGGGCTTGTTCCAGATGGCAAATAATTCCAGTATCTTTTTAGACGAAATTGGCGAATTGCCAATCCAGGTCCAATCAAAACTTCTGCGTGTTTTGCAGTTTGGCGAATATAGCATGTTGGGTAGTCCTAAAACCCATAAGGTTGATGCCCGGATTATTGCAGCCACAAATAAAAACCTGGAAAAGGCCTCTGAAGAAGGTCTGTTCAGAAGTGATCTCTTCTACAGACTCAATGTATTCCCAATACATGTTCCGCCCTTGCGCGAAAGAAGAAATGATATTCCCTTGCTTGTTTGGGAGTTTATTCGTGAATTAAACATAAAACTAGGAAAGCGTATTAGTCATGTTTCAGCAAGTGATCTGGATAAGATGATTAATTATCATTGGCCTGGCAATCTAAGAGAGTTGCGTAATGTCATTGAATATTCCATGATCCTTTCCAATACTAGATCACTTCAGCTTGAAATGCATCAATCAGAAAGGAAAAGGGATACAACAGGACAGACTCTGGATGAGGTTGAACACGACCACATATTATATGTCCTTGAACAATGTGGATGGAAGATCAGAGGACTGAATGGTGCTGCCAGAATCCTTGGACTGAATGAATCTACATTGCGTTTCCGAATGAAAAAGTTAAATATCCAAAAGCCTGTTTACTAATAGCATGGTGTTGATATCTTGCGCAATATCTTGCATACTGCGTAATATATTGCGCAAAATAAAGAGCGTGTCCCATTTGTAGATATCATGGAATCTTAGTAACACCCAGAATATCAATTTATTAACATTTATGGCACCCTAATTGCTAAGGATAGCGAAAAGGGGTTTGTAATATGGTTACTATACTAACTGAGCTTGAATGTGAAAAAATGAGTGTAGATCTTATCTGGGAGGCCTATACATTTTTGAACTCTCCCAAATCAAAACTGCACGGATTAATCCGATCCGAGTTTCTTAATGCAATCAAAGACGATTTTTCAGAAGATGGATTAAATGGCGTTAGCACCATTTTCATCTATGAAGATTGGCTATCAATGCATGATTATGAGACATATGTTCGATCGAAAACCTTTTGCCAGGTTCTTTCGCTCTTCGAAATGTCATTGATTAAACCCATAATAAGAATTATTGATCATGATCATGAAATGGGATATTCATGGATTGAAAGCTTATTAGAAAGTAACCATAATATTTAGCTTCAGAAATGATGGTGGGATTAAAAGGAAGATGAACTCTAAAGAAGGTCAAATATTGATAAGGAAGTGATTAAAATCTGGGTCAAAGATTTATTTATTACAGCAGCAAAGCGATAAAATGAAATAATATTGAGCAAGTTAAACTTTAATATATGCAAAAACTCTACGAGGTTTTCTTTAATGGTATCTATAGGCTTATAATTGCATTTGCAATTTTGCTATTAAATTTTTGTGACTCCCTGGGACAAGTTTCTACTGAAATTCCCTCAGGCTCATTTATCGTTAATATGGGAGTAACACCGCAAACCATTGCCAATGGTTTAAAGCCCTATGGGATGATCTATGATCTGATGAAAAATTATAAAGTGCCTGTGCTTTGGGTGATCAATCCGGGCAAAGTGAAGGACGGTGTAGATTTTTCTTACGGTGGCAGTGATTTCAGGGGTGGTCCGTTCATCATTGAAGCCGAATACCGTACCCCGGTCGTAGATGCTCTTATTGCTTCCTGGCAGAGCCAGGGCGTAGTGGGAATAACTACCACGTCGCCAGTAGATGTTCCCGTTTTTACTAAATTTTTTGCACCCCCCCGTTGGACTATGGATTTGCAAAACGGTTCTCTGGCAACGATTTATTTCTCCAATGCCGGAATTCCAGCTTCTGCTTATGGTGGAGACAAGACAAATTGGGTTTTGCCTTCTGATTTGGACTGCTGCGACGATCTTTTTGTTATGCCTCATGCCGATCCGGTATGGGAAACACACGGACGCTTATATACGTGGAACCTGCAATGTAAAGGGGGAGTCTGGCTTGGCTGTCATGCAGGAAGTGCATTGATGGATATGTGGGACAACACTACAACAGAATTACCTCCGTTACCGGCCGATCCCATTAATTATTCGGAACAAACGAATTTTTTATTGGGAAAAGCTGGCGATGTACCTGCAGGTTTTACAGGCGATTATTATGATAATGCATTGATATTATGGGGAGACCATGACGATGGAACATTACCATATTCATACGATCATCATGACGATCCGGTGATGCAATTTATGGGAACCATTGATGTTGCTACACAAAATGGTTCGGAACAGATTTATATCCCGGTGCACGATCCGGCTGCGGCATGGAATCCAACTACCATTGTTGGCGTTTATGATCCTGATCATCCGGATGCTTACTTGTATCCCAGCACACCTTTATCTCATGTTGCAGCTATACTGGCTTACGGACGTGGATACGGAGACGATAATCGTGGATATATCATGCTGGAGGCAAGTCACAGCGTTGGTAAATCAACAGGGCCAGCCAGTGTTGCGGGGCAACGAGCATTTTTCAACTGGTCATTTCTCGCAATTCTCGATAAGGTTGGAATACCTGAGATAACAGGAATACCTGCTGACGGAATACTCTATGCAGGAGAAACTTACAATCTGGATATAACTTACTCCGGCGTTGTTCCAAGTAATGCAACATACGTATGGTCCGCAGATTGTGGTGGAACATTTTCACCTTCACCCACGGATAAAAACGTGGTATATACACCACCAGCTGTGTCGGGACCAGTTAATTGTCATATCACAGCAACGGTTACTGATGATTGCGGAAGAGTTTCTTTTGATAACCATTCAGTAGTAATAGCTTGCGAAATGGCGGTTTCAACAGCCATTACCGCACCATGTTATGGAGATCCAACAGGAGGTGCAATAGAAATGATAATAAGCGGAGCAACAGCTCCTTTTGTTTACAGTTGGACGGAAAGTGGAGGAGCAACCGGATCAGGTTCGGGAACAACAATAACTGGATTGGCTGCCGGAGAATATACCATAACAGTTACAGGAAATAATGGGGCAGGATGTACAACAACATTTTCTGTTTCAATTTCCGCATCGCCACAAATATCCGCAACGGCTACACCTACTCATGTACTTTGTAACGGAGGTTCAACAGGGGCTGTTGATCTGGTTGTATCGGGCGGAACTCCTGGATATAGCTATTCCTGGACCGGCAACGACTTTGCGGCAATAACTCAAAATATCAGCGATTTGGCAGCAGGAGCATATGTTGCAGTGATAACCGATAGCAAAGGTTGTACAAAATCAGTTTCTACTATAGTAAACGAGCCCTTAGCCATTTCCCTATCATATATTGCAACAGATGTTTTATGTAAAGGTGAAAGCACAGGAGCAATTAACATTACCGTTAATGGAGGAACCACACCATTTACTTATTCCTGGAATGATGGGAACAGCGATAAAGATCGAACTGGTTTGACGGCTGGGACATATTCGCTTACCATTACCGATGCCAATGGTTGTTCATATACAGAGAATGCAATTACAGTAACTGAACCTGCATTGGCACTGGAATTAAGTGAAACGCATGCAGATGTTTTATGTAGTGGTGACTATACAGGTTCAGTTGATTTAACAGTTTTGGGAGGTACAGGGCCTTACAGCTATTCTTGGACCGGACCTTTGAATTATATGTCAACTGCAGAAGATATTTCTGGATTGCTTAACGGCAATTATGAAGTAACCGTAATCGATGCCAACGGGTGTACTGCCATTTTGCCGGTTACCATAGCAACTTCGGCGGGGATTGTAATTACCTCTGAAGTAAGTCAACCAACCTGTCCACCAGCAACCCCGGCAAATCCTGCTGTTTCTACTCCCCCTTTGAATAGCGATGGAACGATTAGCATAACAGTAGTAGGAGGATCAGGTACTTACACCAGTTTTAGCTGGGTAGCCAGCAATGGTGGAGATGTTACTGGGCAGGAAAACAACCAGAATCTTACTGACCTGGTAGCTGGAACCTATACCGTAACGATAACAGACTCAAATGGGTGCAGCGAAAGTTCCACTATAAATTTATATTACCGGAATCCAAATCCGGTACAGCCGTCCATTATAAATTATTAATAAAACATCAGTAGAAGTAAGGATGAAAAAAGTATTAGGAACATATTCGGAAAAAACAATTTATAACCGTCTTGCTAAAGCATTTCTGGTTTTGTCGTTTCTGACTTTTGCAGGGTTTCAGGAGTTGATCGCACAACCCACGGCTGATGTTATAAGTTCAGGTTTTGTAGCAGCAGGAACAACTTTAAATACCTTAACAGTCCAACATACGCCTGGAGTCAATGCCAATCGGTTAATGATGGTAGCCATAAGTACGCAACAGCAGGATATAACTTCTGTTCAGTATGAAGGCGTTGATCTGGAACCTGTTCCAAATGGTGCTATCATTAATAGCACGAGGGCTAGGATATATTTCTATTATCTGGTTAATCCTGTAAATCCTGTTACCCCTCCGGGCAATGTAACGGTAACCTTAGATGCATCCACTAACAGAGGAATTATTATGGGTGTCATAACCTTTTCGGGAGTTGATCAGAACAATCCTTTAAATACCTTTAGCGGGACAACCGGATCCGGCACGCCAATAACTTTAAACAATATCGCTACTGCAATTAATCAAACTGTTTTTAGCGCTTATACGGTGAGAGATAGTGATCCATCTTCTAATGCGGGCTTGGCGTGGAATATTTATACTGGTACTTTAGATCAAAACGATAATATTGCAGGAGCAGGTTCTACAAAAACAGGAGATGGAGTGACAACATCTGTTAGCTATACTGTTCCAACAGCAAGAGAATGGTCATTGGGTGCGGTTTCTATTGTTCCTGTCGTTTATGCCGACTTGGGAGTAAGCAAAACCGTTGATATTGATGCCCCTTATGCAGGTGAGACAATAACTTTTACGATTACAGCAATCAATAACAGTCTAACGTCCAATGCTCCCAATGTGCTGGTGAATGATATTTTACCAGATGGCTATATATACGGGAGTCATTCGACAGCAAGTGGAACTTATAACGGAGGCTCGGGAGAATGGGCGGTTGGTACCTTAACTGCTGGTTCTTCGGCAATTCTTACAATAGAAGCAACAGTTCTGGGAAGTGGAAATTATGTTAATACGGCCACCATAAGTGGCGATGTTATTGATAATACACCAGGGAATAATGCATCAAGTGCATATGTAACTATTTGTCAGGCAGGAGGTACACAGCCCCTGTTTGGCAATTAAACTCTGTTAGGATTAGATTATCCGTTAACGAGCTATAAGTTAATAAAGTAATATGAGAGAAATAAAATATATAAAGGCTGAAGGACAATTAAAAAAATGGTCTTCAGGGATTAAGAGTCAAAAGCTCTTAATATTTCTCTTCATGGCTTTTCTTATTATGGGGTCCAAAAGTGTACTTTGGGCGCAATTTGTTGAAGTTGATAATACCAGTTCCACCTTCGTAATTACCACAGGTACTACTCTTACGTTTTCACATACATCAAGTTCCAATGCCAACAGATTATTGCTGGTAGGTATTTCAAACAAAGAAAGAGATGTAACTGCGGTAACTTATAACGGAGCTGCTTTATCACAATGGGGAGAAGAAAGATCTGTAAAGAATGCTTATACCGAAATTTGGTATATGAGTAATCCACCAAGCGGAACGGCTGACATTGTAATTACATTCGATAATAACAATTCAAAAGGTGTTATTGCAGGGGCAATGACCTTTTCAGGTGTTAACCAGATAATACCCTTGGGAGCTTATGTATCTGCACGTGCAAAAACAGCAACCCCAACACTTGATGTACCATCGAGAAGTAGTGACTTGATTTTTAATGTTGTTGCCATGCGAAATAGGGATTTAACGAGTGTTGGTACAGGGCAAACCGAGGTTTGGAATCATTCAACCGGAAGTGAAATGCGGGGGGGAGGAACAAGCAAACCAGGAGAAGCAACAAGCACTAATGTTTACTGGACTGCTTCCGGATCAGACGATTGGTCAATGAGTGGTGTGTCTGTAAGGCCTCTTGCTACTTCAGATGTTAGAATAACAAAGACAGCGAACACTACAACTCCGATTTTAGGAGATGACATAATATTTACATTGACTGCAAACAATGCCGGACCGGATGCTGCCACCAATGTGTCTGTAACCGATATTCTGCCTTCCGGATTTTCTTATGTTTCACATTCAACGGCTGTAGGAATCTTTAATCCTTCAACTGGGATCTGGGATATTGGTAATTTGGCCAATGGCACAGCCGTAAATTTAACGATTACTGCAACGGTTGATTGTAGCGATAATTACAGAAATATTGCAACCATCACTGCAACACAGCCTGATCCAAATGAATCCAATAATTCCTCCATTTTATCTATAACCCCTATAAATACAATACCTACGACATATGATATTTGTTTTGGAGAGACATTTGACCTATCTGGTCTTGCTCCATGTAATCAGCCTGTAGGAACAGTAGTAACATGGCATTCTGCCGATCCTGCAACTACGGAAAATGAAATATTAGATGTGTCAGCATTAGGGGGGGGGACATATTATGTGGCATTTCATGATCATATTAATGATTGTTACAGTCCTACGACTGCATTTACCATTAATGAAAACCCTGAAATTACATTAACAGGAACCACATCTGATGTTGACTGTTACGGGGCAAATAACGGAATCATTAATATTAATGTGTCTGGAGGAAATCCTGGAATTTCACCCGATCCGGCATATACTTATTCCTGGGTAGGACCCAATGGATTCACAAGTACAGACGAAGATCTTTCAGGATTGGAGCCTGGAAGTTATACCGTAACAGTTACGGATTCTAAAGGGTGTACGAAACAGGAGTCGTTCGGTATATACGGACCTGAACCTCTCACAGCTACCACTTCGGTTACAAATGTTTTGTGCTTTGGGAATAGTACTGGGGCAATACAGCTAACGGTAAATGGGGGCACCAAGCCATATTCCTACTTCTGGACAGGTCCCAACGGCTTTAATTCGGTTTCGGAGGATATTTCGGGACTTGAAGCCGGTACTTATACTTTAACCATTTCAGATGCTAATTCATGTGTTCTGGTTGTTTCAAGAGTAATAACACAACCTGCAAATCCGTTAAATGTAACTATCTCCACTGTAGACCCAACCTGCTTTTTGAATGGATCTTTAACACTTGCAGTTTCCGGGGGGACCGCACCTTATACATACGACTGGTCTGATTTAACAGGATCCAATAATGTAAAAGACCGGAGCGGATTGGTTGCCGGTACTTATTATGTTGATGTTACCGATGCCAATGGCTGTACATATCCCACCGTATCTGCCACATTAACTGCTCCAACAGACTGTGCCCCAACAGATATTTGTCAGTCGGAGGGTGCTGCTGTATTCTCAGTTGATCCCGATCCCGATAATATATCTTATGTTTGGTCGGTTTCACCTGCAGGCCCAGAGATTATAAGCGGACAAGGTACTCCATCTGTTGTTGTAAATTGGAATAATGCTGATCCTGGTGTGTATTCACTTTGCGTATATTCCGAGACTGTTTGTGGAGGAAGCGACGAGATTTGTTTGGAAATAAATGTGAAATCGGTTACCGCATCTGCCGGCGTTATTGATCCGGTTTGTGAGGGGGGCTTGATCCAGCTATGGGCCGATGGAGGCCAGTCATACTTGTGGACTGGACCTAATAATTTTCAGTCTACAAATCCAAATCCCGTAATCTATAACGCCTCATTTGCCGATAATGGAATTTACTCGGTTGCAGTTACAAGTGATAACGGATGTACGGTTACATACGATGTTAATGTTACGGTAAATGAATCCCCGGTAATAAGCAGTGCAATATCCTCTTATGCAACCTGCGGATCAGCAAACGGAACGATTGACATAGAAGTAAGTGGAGGAATCGGACCGTACTCTTATTTATGGAGTACCGGTGCTACCACGCAGGATTTGAGCGATGCGCCTGCGGGGAACTATTGGGTTCAGGTTACAGATGATGCTACAGGATGTACCGTTGAATCAACTCATTCAATAAGTAATGTTGAAATTGGAGTAACTATTGTACTTGCTGCACAGATTTCTTGTAACGGTGGAAGCGATGGTGCCATTGATTTAACTGCTACCCTTGCTTCTGGAATCCCTGATTTTATCTATGAATGGACTGGGCCTTATGGATATACCAGTACAACAGAAGACCTTACCGGAATTCCTGCCGGGACATACTCGGTAATGGTTACCGATCAGATTACAGGCTGTTCAGGGGCAGGATCCATTACTCTCGATGAACCTGAGCCGCTGGAACTTGACTATACGAAACAAGATGTTACCTGTTTTGGTGGTTCAAATGGTAGTCTCAATCTGATAGTCAGAGGGGGTATTGGTTTGATTAATTATTATTGGGAAAAAGATGGTTTACCATTTGGCGTTACCACCCAGGATCTTTCCAATTTGTCAATCGGTACTTATACGGTTACCGTTACAGATGCAAATGGTTGTGTTGCAACCTTATCTGCGACCATTGAACAACCGCTTGACGGTATTCAGGCTACAGAAACAGTTACCGATGTGGGGTGTTTTGGTGAAAGTACAGGCCAGATCATTTTAAGTGTCTCAGGAGGCACTGCGCCTTATACCTATTTCTGGACTTCCACAGGTGGGGGAGTTATCCCGGCCGGGCAGGAAACAAATAAAAATCTTACTGGTTTATCATCTGGATTATATACGGTGGTTATTACAGATGGAACAGGAATATGTAATATTACAGTATCCGATATAGTGGTGGGGCAGCCTGCAGTGCCACTTACCATTTCTGCAACGGGATCAGATGTTAGCTGTTACGGAGGTTTGGATGGCTTTATCGATCTTAACATTTCAGGTGGAACAGCGCCTTATTTTATTAACTGGTCAAATGGTGAAATCACGGAAGACATAT
>JBFEWU010000111.1:0-12621 GCA_041546215.1 Draconibacterium sp.
AAGAGCAAAAAGTGCCACTTGCTAATGCTCCCAAGCGTTACCTTGGCGCATATGGGACTTTCACCCTCTGGAATATTTTCATGCTCACTTATGTTTAATTCACAATCAAAATTTGTATTTTACGAATTTATTCAGAGCTTTTAAATAAGTGGGCACATGCTCATGCTGGGCACACACAATAAATATATTGCATGCCGCAGTTTCATTTTCTCAGAAAATGATTTAGTAAATTTAAAAATACGTAAACCAATGACACTTATTGTATAAAATGCGGCACGCATCATATTCAAACCGTTGTAAAAGCCTATATTGAAAAACTACGAAAGCACCCTGTATTTATCGGCTTGCAGCCCATGTACCTTAATTGGACTAAAAAATTCTCTCCTGATTTACTGAAACAGATAGACTATGTTTTGATGGATGCAGAATTAATTATTTGATTTGCATCTGGTTAAGAAATACTGTTAGTCCTTTGATATGAGAATTTTATTGTCTATAATTATGGAGAAATTCATATAAGGAATTGCGTTTCATATACGGAACTAAATGCAGGAAAAGTTCAAAAGTGCAATCACTTATTTAATTCTAATTTTTAACAAATGACATCCATACCTAATAAATACCACATACCTATTCTTGAAAAAGGAATGCAGGTGATTGAGTTAATTGCTCAAAACGAGAAAGGCTTAACGATTCAGGAAATGGTGAACGCATTGGAGCATTCGAAAACATCCATTTACCGGATAGTTTGTTCCCTTGAGGAAATGGGTTATCTACGAAAAAATCAGGATACAAATGCATTTTTAATCACTAAAAAACTCTTTAAAATTGGACTTTCATCGCTTGGCACCACTACAATTATTGAACATGCCTACGAACCTATGCGGCGTTTACGTGACGATCTTCGCGAAACAGTAGTTCTCGGAACACTAATGGGAACAAAGATTGTAATACTAGAGCAGGTAATTGGTTCGCATCATTTTTCGTTTATTCTTAAACCAGGCATGGGTGTTTGTTTGCATGCTTCGGCCCCGGGTAAGGCCATGATGGCAAATATTAGCAAAAAAGAAAGAGACGAGATTCTGAAAAAAATTGAATACACTCCATATACGGATAATACGATAACAAATACTCCGGATTATTTAAAAGAATTGGAACGGGTGAAAAGCTGTGGTTATGGTATGGATATGGGAGAAGAACTAGCGGGTGTGCGTTGTATTGGAGCTCCAATTTTTAACCAGGCAGGGAAAACGGCTGCCGCCATTTGGATAACGGGGCCAGCAGAACGACTACCAAACGATGCCATAAAAGATTATAGCAAGCAGGTAGTGTATTGCGCAGACGAGATATCTGAAAAAATGGGATACATTCAGGAATAAAACAAAATCATATGACCATAATAAACCAACTATCAATGATGTTCAGAAATAAATTGTTACATGCCTTTCTTTTAAGCAGCATTATATTGTTTAGCGCAGTAAATGTGCAGGTTCGTGCAATGGATGTTGCCGAAACAAGTAAGGAGAAGCGTGAAAAAAAGGAAAGCGAAAAACGGAAAGAGGCAATTATTAAAAACCTAAAAGAGCTAAATGACGACACGTATTTTAATATGCGTTACGAAGCCATAAGTTCTTTCAAAAAAGATGAAGCCAAAGTTTTGTTGGCTGAATTAAAAAACGTTATTTCTGTACAGTTCGAATTAGACGTAGTTTCCTTTGAAGGTGCTGCAATGGCAATGCAAGATGTAATTGATAATTTCCCAGACAAAAGTACTTATGCAAAAAAGTATTTGAATGAAATTGAGAAACACAAAGGCAGAATACAACAATTGGAGCCATTGCTTTATCAAAATAATCAGGAGGCAATTAAAGAGATTGGAGCATTCCTGAAAATTCATAGAGAAGCCTTGTTGAAAAATCCGGTTTTGGAAAATAAAGAGATTTATTCTGTTCGTCAGATTATTCCAAATGCCAACAATGCAATGGCAGTTCAGATTGGACGAAACCAGAACAACTGGACTACTAATGCTTCGATAAGAAGAAGTGGTTGGAATAACGAAATATGCAAGCTTTCGAATTT
Organism: Draconibacterium sp.; assembly: GCA_041546215.1. Lineage (GTDB taxonomy): Bacteria > Bacteroidota > Bacteroidia > Bacteroidales > Prolixibacteraceae > Draconibacterium. Next base: position 2,080 of record JBFEWU010000111.1, read on the forward strand.
GCAGGGAGATGTTAAAATTACTTCTGTATTTAAGCCAGAAGGAACTGCACCTGTAAAAGACGTTGATTTGCACTGGGATGGCGACAGGATGCTTTTTTCAGCTGTTGGCGAAAATAACAGATGGCATGTGTACGAAATGAATACACAAACAAAAGCAGTAAAACGATTAACACCTTTAGTACACAACGATGTTGATTGGTTTGATGCCTGTTATTTACCCGATGGAAGAATAATATTGGCAAGTACTGCTGGTTATATTGGAGTGCCTTGTATTTCTGGTAGTCAGCCAGCTTCCGATTTATTTTTACTCGATCCAAAAACCGACAAACTTCGCCAGTTAAATTTTGGACAGGATTGTGATTGGAATCCGGTAATTCTGAATAACGGGAAGGTGTGTTATTTGCGTTGGGAATATACCGATAATTCGCATTATTTTACGCGTATTCTAATGCAGATGAATCCTGATGGAACAGCAAAAAGAGAGTATTATGGTAGTGGTTCCTATTTCCCGAATTCATTGTTCGATGCCCGTCCGATTCCAGGAGATGCAAATGAATTTATTGGAATTGCATCGGGACACCATGGAGTGGCCCGCTCGGGAAGGTTACTGATTTTCGACCCTAAAAAAGGAAGAAAAGAGGCCGACGGTGTTGTGCAGGAAATTCCAGGTTTTGGGAAAAAGGTTGAGCCAATTATTAAAGATCGTTTGGTTGATGGTGTTTGGCCACAATTTTTAAATCCTTACCCAATTAACAAAAACTACTTTTTGGTTACTGCTAAACTCGGACCGGAAGCTTTGTGGGGAATTTATATGGTCGATCGTTTCGATAATGTGGTACTTGTTCACAATGCTGAAGGTGAAGCTTATGCTGAACCTTTTATAATAGAAAAGAGAGAAGTTCCTCCGGTTATTCCGGACAGGGTGAATTTAAATGATGAAAACTCAACCGTTTATATTACCGACATTTATGAAGGACAAGGATTAAAAGGAATACCTCGAGGGGTGGTAGAGAAACTTCGTATTTATGCTTATCAGTATAGTTACAACAAAGTGGGAGGCCACGATTTACTTGCTTTGGAAGGGGGATGGGATGTTAAGCGGATTTTAGGAACCGTGCCTGTTGAAGAGGATGGTTCGGTAATGTTTAAAATTCCAGCCAATACTCCAATTTCAATGCAGCCATTGGATGAAGATGGCGCAGCCTTGCAGCTAATGCGTAGTTGGATGACCGGGATGCCTGGCGAAGTAGTAAGTTGTGTAGGATGTCACGAATCGCAAAATATCGTTCCTCAGGCGAGATTTACAATTGCTTCGCGTAAGAAACCGGCAGAAATTACGCCTTGGTATGGGCCAACCCGACCAGTGGCTTACAATACCGAACTTAAACCAGTTATCGACAAAAAATGTGTAGGATGCCATAATGGATTAGAAAGTGGCATTCCCGACTTTTCAAGTAATGAACCAAGCGACTATCACGGATTCTCAAAATCATACATGGCACTGCATCCTTTTGTGCGCCGCCCTGGCTGTGAATCAGATTTTCATACGCTTGAACCCATGGATTATTATGTAAACACAAGCGAGTTGGTGCAAATGTTAAAAAAAGGGCACCACGGTGTTGTACTCGATAATGAAGAGTGGGACCGATTAATAACATGGATTGACATGAATGTTCCATTTCATGGGAAATATACCCCGCCTGAATATAACGAACATATTCAACCCAACAGGCGAAAAGAATTATCGTTATTATATGGCAATGTTGACCTTACCGGAGAACAGGAATTTGAAGATGCAAAAAAACGACTGGAAGCCAAAGGTCCGATTGAACCCGTAATGCCAAAAGAAGTTTACAAACGAAATGAAAAAATTAAGTTAGATGGATGGCCTTTAACCGAAGCTGAAGCCTTGGCTCTTCAGAAAAAATTTGCTGTAAACGGCCAGCTTACCAAAACTGTTAAAATTGCAGATGGTTTAAACCTTGAATTTATACGAATTCCTTCAGGTAAATTTGTGCTTGGAAATAACGATGGTCAACCTGATCAGCAAGAACGAGTTGTTGAAATTGAAAAACCATTTTGGATGGCGAAAACTGAAATTAACAACAAAATGTTTCGCTCTGTTTTCAAAGATCACAACAGTCGGTTCATTGATCAGCAATGGAAAGACCACATTTTTGCCGGATACCCTGCCAACGAAGATCAAATGCCGGCAATTAGAATGACATGGGAAAAAGCCAATGAATTTTGCGAAAAGCTAAGCACTAATACCGGCCTCAAATTTTCACTTCCTACTGAAGAGCAATGGGAGTGGGCAGCCCGTGCCGGCAGCAATAGGGATATGTATTTTGGCAATTGGGAGGATGACTTTTCTGCTTATGAAAACCTGGCAGATTACACTTTACGCGACCTTGCAGTAATTGGTGTTGACCCAAAACCAATGGGGCCTGATAATCCAAGATTTAAGGTTTACAATTTTGTACCGAAAGTAGAAAAATACAACGATGGAGTTTTAGTTCCGCAAGGGACTGCAAGCTATAAATCGAACCTCTGGGGATTACACGATATACTGGGGAATGTTGCTGAATGGACAAAATCGGATTATAATTTCTATGGAGACGACAAGAATCTAAAAGTCGCCCGCGGTGGTTCGTGGCGCGACACTCCAAAGCACAGTACTGTGGCAACACGCGATGGTTACTTCCCGTATCAGAAAGTCTTTAACGTTGGCTTCAGACTAATAATTGAGGATTAATAAATGGAGCTATAGATGAATAATAATTTTGAAATTACTTATAAATCATAAAAAACAGATACAATGAATTTATTTAAAAACTTAATGCTGATTGCTTTTACTGCCTTTATGTTTAGCTCTTGTAATTATAAACAGAGTGAAAAAAACGAGCAGGTTTCAGAGAGCAACTATAAAAACGAAACAGTTATGATGAAAATTAAAGAAACTAATTTTTACAAAGACGGGGTATTTGATAATGTTGCGGCAAAAGAAGCCTATTTCGAATTAATGAAATACTATGGTGTTCCAGTTACTCCAATCTTGAAAACTGAAGAATTTTGGGTAAGCGACTTTGCCCAAAAAGACTTTGCAACTGTTGGTATGGGTGGAATTTTCTGGGTAAATAATGTAGAGCATGGTTACTTTGGTCATGATATTTATCTACTTCCCGGACAAATGTTAGTAGAACACAAACACCATCGTGTTGGAGAAGTTCCCGCTAAAATGGAAACATGGCAAGTTCGTCATGGTTCTGCCTATTTTTTTGGCGAAGGTGAAGCAACAGATCCAATGCCGGTAACAATTCCGCAAAGTCAAATAGATAACGGTGGAGCCAACTGCAGAAAAGCAACATTATTAGAAGAAGGTGGAATGTTAACGCTTAATCGTGTTGGTGCGTGGCATTATATTATAGCAGGGCCAAACGGAGCCATTATTTCTGAATATGCAACTCCGCACCATGGCGACGCACTTGAATTTGCGAACAAAACGGTCATTTTTTAAATCAATAATAACCAATAATCATGAGAAAAATCAACCACTTTGGAATACCAACTTCAGTTAAACAAGAAGGCGAATCATACGCCGAGGAAATGAAATTGTATTTAACAGATTTCACAAAAAGTCCAAATAAAATTGAGTTTTTACGTTTTGAAGAAGGAAGCCCGATGCCTGAATTACTTCAAAAAGTGGCGCATATTGCCTACGAAGTTCCTTCTTTAAAAGAAGCAATGCTCGGCAAAGAAATTTTAATAGAACCATTTGATGTGAGTGACGAACTTACTTGCGCATTTATTGTAGAAGAAGGTATTCCGATTGAATTGATGGAATTTAAAAACAATTAAGCTGAAATAAAAACCTATAAAAGATTACAACCATGATAATGAAAAAATTTATAAACGAACCGGAAAATCTAACTGCCGAATTATTGGAAGGATATGCAATGGCATACAGAGATGTTATAAAAATTGAATCGGAAAAAATTGTAGTTCGTGCCAATCCTAAAGCTGAAGATAAAGTAGCCATTATTTCGATGGGTGGTTCGGGTCACGAACCTGCGATTAGTGGTTTTGTTGGCGAAGGAATGCTTGATGCCAGTGTTGTTGGCGATATTTTTGCGGCTCCAGGGGCGCCTAAAGTTTTGGAAGCCCTCAGAATGTTTAAACGCGAAGCAGGTATTTTATTGGTGGTTTTAAACCATGCCGGCGATGTGATGAGTGCAAACATGGCAATGCAAATGGCAGAACGCGAAGGTATTAATGTAAAGATGCTTCTTACTGCCGAAGACATTAGTGCTGGTCTGGATACTCCTGTTGAAGACCGTCGTGGTTTAGGTGGATGTATTCCTTTATACAAAGTTGCCGGTGCAGCTGCCGAGCAAGGAAATTCTCTTGAAGAAGTCCTGGATGTCGCTACGCGTTTTAACGGACAAATGGCAACGCTTGCTGTAGCAATGACTGGTGCAACACATCCACAAAACGGAGCCGTTATTTCTACTTTGCCCGATGATGAAATGGAAATTGGAATGGGGCAGCATGGTGAAGCAGGTGGTGGTCGCAGTAAAATTCTTTCGGCCGACGAAACTGCTGAAAAAATGATTCTTCCACTTATTGAAGATATCAAAGCTAAAAGCGGCGATAACGTTATGTTGATTATCAACGGAACAGGTGCTACAACTTTAATGGAGATGAATATTATTTTCAGAAAAGCAAACCTGGTTTTAGAATCAAAAGAAATTAATGTTGCTGCCGCTAAAATTGGCGAATTGCTGACAGTTCAGGAAATGGGTGGTTTCCAAATGATTCTTTGTAAGCTTGATGCCGACCATGTTGAGCTAATGAAAGAACGTGCAAATGCACCTTATTGGGTAACTGCATAAGTTTTTCTATTATGATTGAAACAATTGGGATTGAACATTTTAAAAAGATGTTTAATATCGCCTTTTTAGAAGTTAAAGCAAAGGAAAAATATTTCTCCGAGCTAGATGCGAAAACAGGCGATGGAGACCATGGAACTGCAATTGTGACTGCACTAAATGCAGTTAACAATTCAATGAAACAGGCAACTGATTTGAAAATGATGTTTGCCGAAGCAGGTTTTGCTGCAATGAGCGAAGCGAGCGGTTCAACATCTACGTTGTTGGGATCTTGGTTAATGGGAATGGATAACGGTGTAGACAGAGATGAAATTGATGCCAAAGGTTTGGCGGCTATTTTCAGAATTGGTCTGGCTAATATGCAAAAACAAACAAAAGCAGCTGTTGGTGATAAAACGCTAATGGATGCGTTGGTTCCTGCAGTCGAAGCAATGGAAAGCAACCAGGAAGCTGGCATTGAAGCTATGTTTTCGGCGGCAGCAAAAGCGGCAAAAGAGGGTGCTGAAAAAACCAAAACCTTGGTTGCTAAATTTGGTAGAGCAAGAAATCTAAAAGAAAAGGTTATTGGATTTATAGATCCTGGTGCAGCTTCAATGGCATGTATTTGGGGCGCGTTTGAAAAAAGTATTAATTAAAAAATAAAACAAAAATCACAAAATTATGGCTGATGCAGAAGGATTAAAAGTAGCTGACAATTACGGATTAGATATTCCGGTTAGCACACAATCATATTATTTAAAAGGATTGGAATATGCTGATTGGGGAATAAAGGACCGAATGTCCCGTATTTTCAATAAGAAATCGGGCAAAACGGTAATGCTTGCTTTCGACCATGGGTACATTATGGGGCCAACATCGGGGCTTGAGCGTATCGACCTTTCAATCGTACCGCTTCTCGAGTATGCAGACTCTATTATGTGCTCGCGTGGCATTTTGAGAAGTTGTATTCCACCAACATTTAATAAGCCAATTTCACTTCGTTTTTCGGCAGGAACAACTATTCTGAATGAATTAAACGATGAATGTATAATTGATGTTGATGAGGCAATTCGTTTAAATGCTTCTTGTATGGCAATTATGGTTTCGGTTGGTGGTAAGTATGAAGCTAAAACCATACAGAACCTGGTTCGCACTGCCGATGCCGGGAACAAATATGGTATTCCTACTTTGGGCGTTACTGCTGTTGGTAAAGAATTGGTTCGCGATGCACGTTACCTGTCTTTGGCAACACGTGTTTGTGCAGAAAACGGAGCAACTTTCGTAAAAACTTATTATTGCGAAAAAGACTTTGAAAAAGTTGTTGCCGCTTGTCCGGTGCCAATTGTAATTGCAGGTGGTAAAAAACTTCCTGAAGACGAAGCTTTAGAAGTAGCTTACAAAGCCATTGCCGAGGGTGCTTCGGGTGTTGATATGGGACGTAATGTGTTCCAGTCAGAAAATCCGATTGCAATGATTCAGGCTGTTAAAGGTGTAGTGCACGACGGACTTTCAGCAGCTCAGGGATTTGAGCTTTTCAACGACCTAAAATAATAATGAAATTATATAAAGTTGCAGTTCCAATGGGCTGCAACTTTCTTTTTCTTCCTCTCTACATTCTCAATCACCTTTTTACATAAACTTTACTTCATAATTTTTTATGAAAAGGCAATCATATTGACTAAAAACGACTTTTAATACTAAAACAAACAAAAACTGAAAATCATGACTTTAAAAAAATTTATTGCTATTCCAATTATTGTTGCATTGTTGGCAGGTACTATTCAAATTATCGACCAGGTTTTACATCTTCATGTTGCACCAGAAGGAAACGTCGGATTTGGATGGATTGCTTTTCAGGCATGGGCGATGTATTTCCTTGCCGGATGCGACTTGAAAGGCGGATTAAAAACACTTCTCGGTTACGTGTCTGGTATTGTTGCCTCAATTGCCATTATGGTACTCGGTGGAAAATTTGCCGGAATGGGTTTTTATGCTGTACCTATTGCCATCGTTATCGTGGTTATTCCGGTAATATGGCTTGAGAAAGGAAAGTGGCTCGATTTTATACCAGCTATTTTTATTGGTGCCGGTGCATTTTTTGCATTTATGTCGTACGTGCCAAATGCAACCTTTGCCACTGCCGCAACCACCGAATTAATTTACTGTATTCTTGGTTTGATTTACGGGTATATTACAGTTACTATTCGTGGTACTTATGAGAAAAGAGTAACAAAAGAATTAGCTTAGTAGCTTGTCTTTTACATTCCATAAATATATATATGATAAAGTTTTTGAATTGTAACACCGCAATAGTGGTTCTGTTGTTGGATTTATTTGTTTAAGAGATAAAGTTTGGAATTTTACATTTGGGATAGTTATCGCAGAAGAAGCCAGAATTGTTTTTACTGAAAGGGAAAATAATAGTGTTTTGTACCAGCAGATTAAAATAGATATTATGAAGAAAGTAATTTTAGCAACCTTACTATTTGTTGCAATTGGAATGCAGGCTCAAGAAAAACCCTTCTCATTTATTTGTGCAGGAAGTGGCGGAAACACTGTTTATATAATTGACCACAACGGGAAAATTGAATGGGAATATCCAACAGGTGGTGAATGCAATGATGTATGGATGTTGAGAAATGGAAATATTATTTTTAGTTTTAAGAATGGGTGCAAGGAAGTAACTCGTAACAAAGAAGTAGTATGGACATTTAATGCACCGGAAAAAACGGAGATACAAACGGTAAGTCCCCTTCGAAATGGGTATTTAACTGCAATAAATGGAACTCCGGCAAAAATACTTGAACTGGATTTTGATGGAAAAGTTGTAAAGAGTATTGAGATTAATACCGGAGTTTCCAGGCCACATGCGCAGTTTCGTCAGGTTCGAAAAACCACTCAAGGAACTTATCTTTTTGGTGTAGGGCAAGCAAAGGAGGTATGGGAAGTGAACGATAAAGGTGAGGTGCTTCGTAAAATTCCAGGATCTGGGTTTTCAGTACAACAGTTAAAAAATGGAAATCTTTTGATCGGTTGTGCTGACGATCATAAAATAATAGAAATCGCACCTGACAATAGCGTTGTTTGGGAGATTTCAGAAAATGAATTACCCGGTAATCCCTTGCGTACCGTAACTGAATTACAACGTTTTTCTAATGGAAATACGCTTGTATCAAATTGGGGTGGACATGGAGGTTATTCAGGTAAACAACCTCAATTATTTATTGTAACACCTGATAAAAATGTAGTATGGAAGTACGACAACTTTAATCAAGTACATAATTTGTCAACAGTTCAACGTTTAGATGTTAAATTGAAGCTGAAAAAAGGGGTATACTTTAAATAAAATGTAGATTTAAATACAGAATCAGGATAATCAAACCTAAATGTGTACACTATTTAAGGAAACATTTTATGAATTATTTGGGTTAAGTTTTTTTTCAGGATTATACTAATTTTGAACGGAATGGAATAGTTCTTTGGTTATAACCAAAATATATTTATAATTATTCAAATTAATTTTTTAAGTAATTTTCGATTAATGATATTCTTCACAAAATATTTATTCTTAATAATAGGACTAATTTATACAGGTGGATTTTTTTTATTATTACCTGAAACAAATAAAAATCAGGAAGGAAATTATTTTTCTCCCAACGACATGGCTTTTGACCAAAAAAGCAACGTTGTTTATGTCTCTGGATTGACTGCCAAACAGATCAAGCGGATAGATCTTACAACGAATATTTCAACAACTGTGCTTAACACGAATTTGCCACCAAAAGCACTGGCAATTTCCAATGGAAAACTTCTTACGGCTTGTTCTTATTCTGAGGGGGAATTATTGATTTCCGATTTGAAAACATTAAAAACAGAAGCCGTCATAAAACTGGGGCATGGAGCTTGTGATGTTGTTGTTTCACCAAATGGGAATAAGGCTTTTGTTGCCAACCAGTTTTCAAATGATATATCAGTGGTCGACCTCCATACAAATAAAGAGTTATCCAGAATTCCGGTACTTAGGCAACCAATGGTAATTGAAATTTCGAAAAACGGGCAATACCTTTTTGTAGCCAATTTCCTGACAGCTGGTAGAGCCGATATAGATACAGTTTCTGCCGAAATAAGTGTCATTGACTTAGAAACCGAAAAAGTAATTAAAAACATCCCCCTCGCAAATGGCAGCAATGCACTGCGTGGAATGAGCCTTTCATCTGATGGTAATTATGTATTTATTTCACACAACCTGGGACGTTTTCAGGTTCCCACTTCCCAACTGGAACAAGGTTGGATGAATACCAGTGCCATAAGCGTAATTAATGCAAAAACAATAGAATATTCCGCGACAATCCTTTTGGACGAACCAGAGAATGGTGCTGCTGGCTCTTGGGGCATCGATTGTACGCTTGAACATATCACTGTTGCTCATTCAGGGACGCATGATTTTAGTGTCATCGATTACCCGAAATTTATTGAAAAACTAAACAAAACTGAAGATAAAAATACATTATCATATGACCTCAGGTTTTTATCCGATTTGCGAAAAAGAATTAAAGTAAACGGCAATGGGCCAAGGATAATTAAAAACATTGGGAACCATGTTTATGTCGCTAACTATTTTTCGGATGCCATTGATATTATTGATTTAAACAATCCTGGCAGTTCCCATTTTGCAAAAATATCACTGAACGAAAATTTGGTAATTGATTCTGTGAGGCTCGGCGAAATTTATTTCAACGATGCAACATACTGTTTTCAGGATTGGCAGTCGTGTAATGGATGCCACCCCGACAATGCGCGTACGGATGGATTAAACTGGGATCTCTTGAACGACGGAATAGGTAATCCCAAAAACTGCAAAAGTTTGTTACTTGCCCATGAAACGCCTCCAGCAATGATTTCAGGGATAAGACCAACTGCAGAAATTGCAGTACGAGCCGGATTTACGCATATTCAGTTTGCTCAAATTGAAGAAGGGCATGCAAAAGCCGTTGATAAGTATTTAATTTCATTAAAGGCAATCCCCAGCCCATTTCTAGTTAATGGGGAACTAAGCCCAAAAGCACAAATAGGGAAGCAGGTTTATGACAAAGCCGGATGTAAATATTGCCACTCGGGAAATTGGCATACCGATATGAAACAACACGAAGTAGGAACTCAAGGCAAATACGATCGCCAAAACAAATGGGACACACCAACCTTGGATGAGGTATGGAGAACCGGGCCATATCTGCACGATGGACGAAGTACAACCATAAAAGAAGTTCTTTTCTATGAAAAACATGGCTTGAAAAATAATCTTTTGGAAGAAGAGCTTGATCAGCTAGTGGAGTATGTGTTGTCGTTGTAACGGGAAATATGTAAACTCTTTGTTCTGAACAATATTTATCATAAAAACATAGGGAGATTAAAGGATGAATCTAGCGTTGCCCGTATTTTGAATGTTTTGCTATAGGCAATTCGCTTGTATTCAGCTAGATTGAAAATTTTATTTGTTGAACCATTAACAGCTTCAAAAATCCAAAATACATATAAAACTCCGTTTAAAAGTAAAAGAATATTTTACTTTTAAAAATGGCAAACTTCCTTTAAATGAGCTGCTCATTTTTATCGGTTCCTCTTACACAAAAACAATCATCGCCATATTCCCAAAACCTAGTTCTGTCGCTTTAAT
>JBFEWU010000128.1:0-11719 GCA_041546215.1 Draconibacterium sp.
AGTTATACGTTTAAATAAGATTCTTCGGAAAGTTAAAAATGCCGAATTAGTTAGAATAAATAGAGAGATGGGAAAAACTACCGAAACTTTAGACTTAATGAGGCTTCAGTTGGAATATGTTAGAAATCAGGCTTTTAAGTCTCAAATTGTAAAGGTTAGTAGTATGACAAAGCTAACCTTGCAAATTATATTTTGGATTTTTATGATCGTTTACAGGCTCCTACATTGAAAGAGTAAATCTTTCTTTTAGATTTCACTAACAAATAATTTTTGTAAGAGTGAGCCAAATTTATATTGTTCAGCCCCCAATTCGGCCCCCAAATAAAAAATCCGACCGTAATCATTTGATTTACAGCCGGACTTTTGTTGTCTCGGAGGTTCCTGGCGGAGTCGAACCGCCGTACACGGTTTTGCAGACCGCTGCCTAGCCACTCGGCCAAGGAACCTTGTACGTTTCGGACTGCAAAAATATAAATTTTTGTAGTTCTCGCAATAGAAAAAATCTTTTGTGCTTATTTTCTCAGTTTTTGCCAGTGCGAATTTACATGCGAACTGTTTCTTTCGGTGTGCCAGTCGCTACTTGCTGATTTTGGATTCTTCCCCTCGTAAAGTTCTCTTTTCTTGCTTTCGGAACATTTATCCCAAGAGCTTAATTCATTCAAATTTCCTGTATTTAAAAACATCGCTTAAAAGGTTGATTTATTGCTTTTCGAAAATACGAAGAAATAGTTTGAAAAATCTGATATATGTCAGAATATTAATGGGGATTAAATATTTAATAACATATGTTTGCATCACTAGTCCTATAACCGCATGGCGGTATCACCAAGAATCTAACTCTGGAATTGGTAACTTCGTACGAAACAGGGAATAATAGGTGTTTTGACCACACTAAAAGTGCGCTTTTAATCCAACACTTAGATGATAGCTGCAAGCTACAATTTATACCTTCTTTCTTAAGCTTTTAGCTAACGCACAAGTGTTACGCTTACCCGCTCAATTTCGCCCCCCATAGGCGGATTCATTTTTGAAATTTTTACGCTTACTTTTTTTGTGGCAGGAAATCGTTCGTACAATGCATCCAGAATTCGTTTGGCAACATTTTCCAGTAAGGCCGATTTAATTTGCATTTCTGCTTTAATGGTTTCATAAACGGCCTGGTAATTCAGGGCATCTTCCAGGTTATCATTTTCAGCTGCTGCCTCGCATTCAGCTTCAATACGAATATTTACCTCAAAATTATTCCCAACAACTTGTTCGGCTGCAAAATGCCCGTGGTAGGCATAAAACTTCATGCCTTCAATTTCAATAACTCCCATCATTCTTAAATATTAACCACAAAAGTAATAATTTGAAGTGGGTGTATGTTTAACTCACAAATCATTTTTTAATTTTGTAGCCTATTTAAATTGGGGTTAATACAAGTAAAATGGCAGATAATACTATTAATACAAGTGCTGAGCCGGTTAAGGGGAATTTTATACATGCGCATATCGATGCTGATTTAGCTGAAGGAAAAAACGAAAGCCGTGTGCACACGCGCTTCCCTCCCGAGCCCAATGGGTATTTACACATCGGGCACGCAAAATCAATTTGTTTAAATTTTGGTTTGGCACAAAAGTACAAGGGTAAAACGAATCTACGTTTCGACGATACAAATCCATCAAAAGAGGAGACCGAATATGTTGAATCGATTATGGAGGATGTTCGTTGGCTTGGTTTCGATTGGGGCGATCGCTTGTATTATGCATCTGATCGTTTTCAGAAATTGCACGATTTTGCTGTACAGCTGATAAAAAAGGGTTTGGCCTATGTTGATGACCAGGATGCAGAAACCATTAGCGAGCAAAAGGGAACACCCCAAAAACCCGGTATTGAAAGTCCGTTCAGAAACCGGTCGGTGGAAGAAAATATTGATTTATTTGCCCGCATGGCAGGGGGTGAATTTGATGAAGGAGCCAAGGTTTTACGTGCAAAAATAGATATGGCCTCGCCAAATATGCACATGCGGGATCCGATTATATACCGTATTATGAAGGCGCATCACCACCGTACAGGCGATCGCTGGTGTATTTATCCGATGTATGATTTTGCACACGGGCAATGTGATTACTGGGAAGGAATAACCCATTCAATTTGTACCCTGGAATTTGAAGTGCACCGCCCGCTTTACGATTGGTTTATTGACCAATTGAAAGAATCGGATTACCGTCCGCGTCAGATTGAATTTTCGCGTTTAAACCTCACTTATACGGTTATGAGTAAACGAAAATTACTCGAATTAGTAAAAGATGGTCATGTTAAGGGCTGGGATGATCCCAGGATGCCAACCATATCGGGCTTGCGTCGCCGCGGATACACACCGGAGTCCATACGTAATTTTTCGGATAAAATTGGTGTAACCAAGGTGGATGGTATGACCGATGTGTCGTTGTTAGAATTTAGTGTGCGCGAGCATTTAAACAAAACTGCCCAGCGCGTAATGGGAGTTTTAGATCCTTTGAAAGTGGTAATTACCAATTATCCGGAAGGAGAAGTGGAAATTCTTAGTGCGAAAAATAATCCGGAAGACGATTCCATGGGGCGCAGGGAAGTGCCTTTTTCGCGCGAAGTGTATATCGAACACAACGACTTTATGGAAGATCCCCCGCGTAAGTTTTTCCGCCTGGGACCCGGGCGGGAGGTTCGTTTACGTTACGCATATTTAATTAAGTGTAACGAGGTGATCAAGGACGACGAAGGAAATATCGTTGAATTACGCTGTACATACGATCCTGAATCGAAAGGCGGAAAATCGTCTGACGGGCGAAAAGTAAAAGGTGTAGTGCACTGGGTTTCGGCGCAGCATGCGGTAAAAGCCGAAGTGCGCATATACGATCGTTTGTTTAATGACGAAACGCCGGATGCTCATAAAGATGTTGATTTCAAGGAATTTATGAATCCTGATTCATTGCAGGTTATTGACAATTGTTACATCGAGCCCTTTGTGAAAAATTCAAATCCATTGGATCATTTTCAGTTCGAACGATTGGGATATTTTAATATGGATCCGGATTCGACCCCTGAAAAGCCCGTGTTTAACCGAACCGTTTCCTTGCGTGACTCGTGGGCAAAAGCTCAAAAGAAATAAAACAAGACAAACAGAGATATTGAAGGTGGGATATTTTACCGCCTTTTTTCTTTAAGTCTTCCCTGGAGAGTTCCCGAAAGGAATGCCAATATTTGATTTCGAATTGATAAACTCAAGCAGCCTATCGCTTCTTCCTTTTTGTGAGATATAATGTAAGTTTACTTTCATTGTTGTTGGCGATTCCCTTGATCATCCCTATTTTTGTGCCCTTCACATTCATCCAGGATTACTCTTTTGAAATGACAAACATGAACTTGATGAGGGCTTTCACCGACTGATGACCAACGTTAACCGAATGTTAACTGGCTGGCACGCCTAGCTTTTTTACATTTGAATCGTAAAATACAAAAAACGGCATCATGGAGAGCGTACCACAAAAAGACAATTCAAGAGAAACAATCGCCCTGGTTTTAATCGGAATAGGGCTTTTCTGGCTTGTAAAACAAAGCGGGGCATTTTTCTTCTTTCCCGAATTTCACCTTCCGAATATATTTGCACCCATGCGCAATCTTTTTCATGGAATTAGCCATTTTATTTTCTCCTGGCCGATGATTTTAATTGTAGTGGGCTTAATTTTAATGTCGGGAAAACGTTCGGGAGGTTTGGTATTATTGATTATTGGTGCCATTTTTATTCTGCCAAAGATTTTTGTGCTATCCATCGGGGCACTTTTTATTTTGTTCCCCTTGATTTTAATTGGACTTGGAATAGCATTGATAGCAAGAATATTATAGTAAGAACATAGTAAAGAGCAGATGGATTGAGAATTGGCTGAAGTGGGGAGAGTGAGTTACAGGACAGTATTTAAAGGGACAATACAATGCATAAAATGGAACACAAACCGGATTTGTCGAACAGAAGGGCAGTATTAGGGATCTTTCTTATCGCAATAGGGGCACTTTGGATATTAGAGCGCCTCAACCTGATTCCATCTTTTTGGAACGATATTCTTATTTCGTGGCAGATGCTGCTAATCGGAATTGGCATATTTTCAATAATTGGCGGAAACAGAACCACAGGTACAATTTTAATTTTACTGGGTAGTGTATTTCTTCTTCCCGAAGTTATGCATGTTCCATATGAATTACGACGGATTGGCTGGCCAATGATTATTGTTGGAGTGGGCGTTGTTATGCTCGTTACCCAAAGTGGAAGACATAAAAAAGAAGCTCCGGGTTTTGAGCCGGGACAGCAGGCAAATAGCCAGCGCGGCAGCAATTACTTCGATGATTTTGTGATTTTCGGTGGCCGTGAGGTTTATGTCGATTCTCAGAATTTTTTAGGAGGAAGGAGCACTTCCCTGTTTGGTGGGACTGAATACGATTTGCGACAGGCCAATTTATCGCAGAATGGTGCCGTAATCGATACAGTGGCTCTTTTTGGTGGATGTGGCTTTAAGGTTCCACCCGACTGGACCGTAAAAAATGAGGTTACGGCTATTTTTGGTGCTTTTACCGACAAACGCGGAGCATCTCTGAATCATGTGGTCTCCGATCCTTCGAAAACCCTGGTAATTAAAGGTTTTGCAGCTTTCGGTGGTGTTGAGGTAAAATACATGTAGAATGGATTACCGCCATCCCTTCATAAAAAATCCGCGTCTTTCTTTATCCTACGGTATTTCATGGTTCCTGGCATCGATGGTATTGGTGCTAATTGCTACTTTGGTGAACGGGATCTCATTTGGACTGGCCATGTCGGAGATCTTTACCTTCATGATGCTCTTTGCACTCATCGGATCGGCAATATGGTACGTAATCAAATTCAGCACCCTCGAAGACAACAGTATTTTACGAATTACCCTGGCCCATTTAATTGCTGCAACAATTATTGTATTTATTTGGATTTATACCGGCATTGTTGTGATGAAACTGGTACATCCCAACGCCAAACTGTGGCTGGAGCAAATCCTGGTAAACCGCATGATTGGCGGATATGGGCTTTATATCATTAACGTGATCTTTTTTTACGCGGTTAATTATTATTACGCCTTTAAAGAAAAATCGAAAAACGAAACAAAGCTGAAGGAACTGGTGAAAGAGGCCGAACTGCATGCCTTAAAATCACAAATCAATCCACATTTCCTGTTTAACAGCCTGAACAGTATCTCATCGCTTACCATGACCGATCCGGGGCGGGCACAGGAGATGGTCATCAATCTTTCCCAGTTGATGCGCTATTCATTAAAACACGATCAAAGCGAAAAAGTAACCCTCCAGCAGGAATTGGAAAATAATAAGCTCTATTTAAGCATTGAAAAAGTACGTTTTGGAAAAAAATTAAACCCGGTGTTTGCCGTCGAAGAAGAATGCCTGGACGCAGAAATACCAAATATGATTTTACAGCCCTTGTACGAAAATGCCATAAAATATGGGGTTTATGAGGCTACCGAAACGGTGGATGTAATTACCCATGTACGATGTTCTGCGAATCTATTGGAAGTAACCATCAGTAACACTTTCGATCAAAACGTGATCAGCAAAAAGGGCGAAGGGATTGGGCTTCGGAATATTCGCGACCGCTTGCAGGTGATATACAGCAATCCACATTTGCTTAAAATTGTGAATAAGAAAAATGAATTTACCGTAACTTTAACCATACCACAAAAATTATAAACGATGTCGGAAAAACTACGCACCATTTTAGTTGAAGATGAAGAATTGGCCAGGAACCTCATGAAAACGTTCTTAGCAGAGATTGAAGAAATTGAGCTAATTGCAGAATGTGAGAATGGTTTTGAAGGCGTAAAACAAATTAATGAATTAAAACCCGATTTGGTTTTTCTGGATATACAGATGCCAAAAATTACCGGTTTTGAAATGCTGGAGTTACTGGAACACAAGCCGCAGATTATTTTTGCAACAGCATATGACCAGTATGCCCTGAAAGCTTTTGATTATAATGCTGCCGACTACCTCCTGAAACCCTATTCGAAAGAACGTTTGAAGGAAGCGGTGGCCAAAGTCCTTGAACGTATCCAAAAGGAAGGAAATGAATCGGATATAGCCGAAAAAGTGAGTGATTTTCCACGCGAAGAATTCCTGGACAGGGTAGTTGTTAAAGACCGTCATAAGATTCATATCGCCCCGGTCGATGCCGTGCGCTACATTGAATCGATGGATGACTATGTAATGATTTATACGACAGAAGGCCGCTGGATGAAACAAAAAACAATGAAGTATTTCGAAAGTGCATTAGATCCCAGGAATTTTGTACGTATTCACCGTTCCTATATTGTTAAAGTTGACGAAATAGCCGAGATCCAACAGTACGAAAAGGAGTCGTACATTGTGATTTTGCATGACAAAACAAAGCTGAAAGTGAGTAAAACAGGGTATAAAAATTTGAAAGGGATTCTGAATTTCTAAATTGAGCCTTCATTCGGGTTATACCTTTGGGTACAAACAATTCGGATAAAATCAAACGAACGTGATTTGCCAACTGACGCATCACGTGCCTTGTCCCGGGACAATAAATCTTAGTGGCAATGGTTATTGGTTCCAAAATTGAAAAAAAGTGAACCGCTCCCGTTTTAAATTCTTTCTCCGTCGGTAAAAAAATCCTTTATCAATACGTATTCCTACTCCCTGCAAGCCCGGTTAGTTGCAAATCAATTTAACCGTTTGAACTGTATCTCCTGATTTTAGTGCGACGATATAGATGCCATCATTTAATGTTGAAATATTTAATGAATGTTCGAAATCGACACCTGTTTGTACACCACAGTCCACTACCATCACTGCTGTGCCTAGCATATCATATAGTATAGCCTGAACCTTTGAATTGGCATTTATAGACGCACTGATGTTTAGGTGGCCATTGACATTCGGATTTGGTTTTATTTGTAAGGTGTTATCCTCTATTTTAGAATTGTGAAATAACGACGATGTTATCGTTTCAGCCAAATAAATATCAGGTGATGGAGGAGCAGACATTCCGTTTCCCAAGTAGAAACTTGTGTGAGCGGGTTGATTATAAGCAACATTTTGCCATGCAATGCTTGTCCGGTATAATGGATCGTGCATTAAGGTGTAGATGCGGTGTGTGGTACTGTTTGGGGTGGTGAAAATTTTCAATTCAGTATTTGCCGCATTTCTCCAAATTATTTCTTCTCTCCAGTCACCCAAAATGTCGGCAATTAAGCAAGGTGTACTTTTAGATCCATTATTACTTGTTATATCATGCTGGTAAGCCGTCAGTACCCGATCGGTACTTCCTGTTGAAGCATTCCATTTTGTAATTACCGATTTATCTACCAGTTCTCGCAGTAAATCTCCATCGAACCATGCACACATATTATAGGTTTTACCATTACCACCTGTGGTTGGGTAAGTTGTTGTAATCTTTGTTCCGTCGCAACTGTACACCCCCGATCCGTCAGAGCCCCAACATTCGGCCCCAATGTAGTTGGGGTCAATGTCGGCCGTAAGCGCTCTGCCAATGTCGCCACTGCCATTTACTTTCCAAAGTATATCTCCATTGCGGGCTGATCTAAAATCAAGTCGGGGAATAGAAGTGCCATTGGCTTCTTCGTGACATCCGAAAAATTCCAACCCTGAATTATTCGGATCGAAATCACCCAGGTGTCCCGCATCACCATGGCCAAGTCCGGTTGAATATAATCCGGTTCCATTATCATCAATGGCCATAGAACCATATTGTATTTCGTCTTTCCCATCTCCATCCAGATCACCAACCGACAGGTTATGGTTTCCTTGCCCTGAATATGACGGATCATTTTTACTGTCAAATGTCCATCGATGCTCCAGGCTGCCATTTCGATAATCCCACGCCACAAGCACTGTTCGTGTATAGTATCCCCTGCAAAATACCAGGCTCGGACGTTTACCGTCGAGATAGGCAACAGCTGCTAAGAACCGGTCGGCCCGGTTGCCGTAGTTGTCTCCCCAGTCGGAAACATTACCCCGGGCGGGTAAGTAATCTTGTGTTTTCAGGGCAACTCCTGTTTTACCCGAGAAAATGCAAAAATATTCAGGACCGGAAAGGATATAACCGGATGAATTACGGTAATCAGATAATTTGTCCCCGATTACATTGCCCTGACCATCGATTGTACCATCGGCCGTTTTGCAGGCAACTTCGGCCTGCCCATCGCCATCCAGATCGTAAACCATAAATTGTGTGTAATGTGCCCCCGAGCGAATGTTGATCCCGAGGTCAATTGTCCATAACAGGGTTCCATCCATTTCTAATCCTTGTAATATCGTGTTACCCGTATAACCCGATTGCGAATTGTCTTTTGAATTGTCAGGCATCCATTTTAAAACAATTTCGTAATCTCCATCCCCGTCCAAATCGCCAACAGAGGCATCGTTGGCTTCATAAGCATAACTTTTGCCATCGGGTGTTGTACCTCCTGCCGGGGCATTAATCGGGATGCTTTTATAGAAGGTGTCCCAAACATCAGCAGGATCAGACAATTCCTGCTCTACCCCGTTAATTACAGAAGCTACCCTGTAGGTTTCATTCGAAGTTGTTGCATCAATGTAATTACCTGCTCCTGTTATGGGTGTTGTATTTAACAAGGTTGAGCCACGATATAGGTTATATGAAGCCCCGGAAAACTCTGTTCCCAATATTCGCCAGCTTACCAAAACTTCATTTGGGCTTGTACGAACAGCCAAAACTCCGCGGTTCAGGTTTTCCATTTGCTTTTGTGCAAGCAATATTGTTGTAGGTGATATGAATAGCGCAAAAAATAATGAGATCGCTTTCAATAAATGGAAAGTGTTTTTGTTATTCTGAATCCGGTGTTTTTTCATCGTTTGATCATCTTTATTTGTTGTCACTTTCTCACAAAAAGTGATTTTATTGAACACAAAAGTATTGGCTTGTTTGATTAAACGTAAAATTAACTTTTATTATTGATTATGGCTGATAAATAAGTATTAATCCTTTGAAAACATTCGATAACCGGTGTTTTTTTGATCATTTTGGAGGAATAGTTATTGATATTACAACTTGTTTTACTCTTCAAATCCAGCCACTCAAGAATTTTCGGGTAAAAAATGTTAAAACGGACAAGACAAAATAAGAAAACTGCCTTTTTTTCAAATTTTCTTCTTTCTCCGATATACTGGTAGGGAGTAATTTTTGTGAAACACAAAACCGGTGTTTTTATGTTTGTGACATTTATCTGCTTTTGCCCGCCTATTTTTCTGTAATTTTTGCGGCCAATTATAAACCTATACCTTTTATGTGATGATGATCCATTTATTTGAAATCTTCTTCTTCGAAGAGTGGCCATACACTTTTTTTTATAGAAAAATCAGTCCTAAAAAAGAATAGCTTAATGAAACGAGCATGGAATCCGTCAGGTGGCGATCGAGCGAACGCGATAAATGAGCATCATGATAGTTCTCGCGTAGCCCCCTTGGGACCATTGCCGCAACTTATGCCTTTGATAACAAATAATTATAGTAAGATGAAAAAACTCACACTGTTGCTGGTTGCTGTCTTTCTTGCATCAACCATAACTTTCGCAAAAAAGAAAGAAGAAGAAAAAAAAGAGGAACCAAAATCGTTTGTGAATTCGGGATTGCTTAGTGGTTTAAAATGGCGCAGTATTGGCCCGGCTTGGGCAAGTGGACGAATTGCCGATTTTGCGGTTAATCCTGAAAATCCAAAAGAATACTACGTTGGTGTAGCATCGGGAAACGTATGGAAAACCACGAACAACGGAACCACATGGAAACCTGTATTCGACAATTATGGCTCTTATTCGATTGGTATTGTTGAACTTGATCCGAATAACGCGAATGTTGTTTGGGTTGGTACAGGTGAAAATAACCACCAGCGCGCACTGGGATACGGCGATGGTGTATATAAATCGCTCGATGGTGGGAAGTCGTTTAAAAACATGGGTCTGAAAGAAAGCCGCCAAATTGGTGGAATCGTTATCGATCCACGGAACTCTGATGTTGTTTTTGTTGCAGCAGAAGGTTCAGCATGGGGGCCGGGAGAAGAGCGCGGTTTATACAAATCGTCCGATGGTGGCGAAACCTGGAAAAAAGTTTTGGAAGTAAGTGAAAACACAGGCGTGAACAACGTAAAAATGGATCCTTGTGATCCCGATATTATGTACGCAACCACTGAACAACGTCGACGTACGTCGTTTACAAAAATTGGTGGTGGCCCCGAATCGGCGGTATACAAGAGTACTGACGGTGGTGAAAACTGGCGAAAAATAACCAAGGGTTTGCCCGGTGTTCACCTGGGCGGTATGGGAATTGATGTTTCGCCGGTGAATCCGAATTACGTATATCTGATCGTAGAAGCTGCTGAAGGGAAAGGTGGATTCTATCGCTCAACCGATCAAGGCGAAAGCTGGAACAAAATGGGGGATTACCATTCAAGCGGTCAGTATTACAATGAAATTGTTTGCGATCCGAAAAATGTGGACAAGGTATATTCAACTGAAACGGTTTCGAGAGTAACTGTTGATGGAGGGAAAACATGGAAAACAATCAGCACCCGGGGGCGTCATGTGGATGATCATGCCATTTGGATTGACCCAAAAGATACCGAGCACTACATTATTGGCGGCGATGGCGGGATCTATGAAACCTGGGATGAAGGGAAAACTTTCGATTTTAAAGAAAACCTGCCAATTACCCAATTCTATCGTGTTTATGTGGACGATGCAGAACCATTTTACAACGTATATGGCGGAACACAGGATAATAATTCAATGGGAGGACCATCGCGCACAACAAGCCGCAGTGGCGTGATCAACGACGAGTGGTATCCAACCCTGGGTGGCGATGGTTTTTGCGGAGCAGTTGAGCCGGGAAACCCGGATATCGTGTATTCCGAATACCAATATGGAAATGTTTCGCGCTACGATAAAAAAAGTGGTGAACGATTGAGCATCAAACCGCGCGAGCGTAAGGGCGAATTAACCTATAAATGGAACTGGAACACGCCACTGTTTATTAGTCCGCATAAGACAACACGATTGTATATGGCGGCCAACAAGGTGTTTAAAAGCGACGACAGGGGAAATACCTGGGAAGTGATAAGCGACGATCTGACCGCACAGGTGGACAGAAACTCATTCCCGGTTATGGGGAAATACTGGCCTGCTGAAGCAGTGGCAAAAGATATTTCAACTTCGCAGTGGGGAACTTTGGTGTCGCTCGAAGAATCAAAAATAAAAGAAGGCTTGCTGTATGCCGGCTCTGACGACGGAGTGATCTCGATTACCGACGACGGTGGACAAAACTGGACACAGGTAAAGACCTTTGAAGGAGTCCCGGAGTATACCTATGTTAGCGACCTGTTGGCCGACCGTTTTGATGAGAATGTGGTTTATGCCACCTTTGATAATCTGAAACGCGACGACTTTAAACCTTACGTTTATAAAAGTACCGACAAGGGAAAAACATGGACATCAATTAGCGGAAATCTTCCCGAAAACGGAACGGTACATACCATTGTTCAGGATTTTGTTCGTCCTTAGTTATTGTTTGTGGGGACCGAATTTGGTGTTTTCTTTAGTATAGATAATGGAACAAACTGGGTGAAGTTAAAGTCGGGCTTGCCAACCATCGCGGTGCGCGACATGGTTAT
>JBFEWU010000411.1:0-3978 GCA_041546215.1 Draconibacterium sp.
GGATTGGCAAGGTTGGATTGAAAGTACAGAACAGAAGTGTTGTGGAGCAGCTTTACAATAGTACGAATTTATTATGTCCATTTTTGCTGTGAAAGAAACAAGAAAATACGATAATTTAATAAGCATTGTAGTTCTTTGTTAAGCCTGTTAAGTTGTTTATTGCCCTTGAAATATTTACTTTTTATGCATTAATTGCCTTTGATAAATGTATTTTATTGCATAATATTGCCTTTGAAAAATAACTCTTATGTATTTAGAACGGAATATTGATACAGAATTACTTCAATGGAAAGATGAAGTAAATAGAAAACCATTACTTATTAGAGGAGCAAGGCAGGTAGGTAAATCTTCATCGATAAGAAAACTGGGAGAAAGCTTTGATTCTTTTCTTGAAATCAACTTTGAAGAACGTAAAGATGTTCACGTATTATTCGATGGAAATTTAACGCCACAGGTACTTTGTGAAAATTTGTCCGTTTTGTTTGATATGGAAATCATTCCGGGAAGAACTTTGCTTTTCTTTGATGAGATTCAAACATGTATCCCGGCGATTTCATCGTTACGATTTTTCTATGAAAAAATGCCGGTATTGCACTTGGTAGCTGCTGGTTCGTTATTGGAATTCGGGTTGGCTGAAATTCCGTCATTCGGTGTCGGACGCATTCGGTCGCTTTATATGTATCCATTATCGTTTGATGAATTTTTGTTGGGGCTGGGACAAAGAAAGCTTGTTGAGACAAAAGAAAAAGCTGATAGTCATAGTCCTTTGTTAATTCCAATACATGAAAAACTGCTGGACTTATTAAAGCGATTTTTGCTTATTGGGGGAATGCCGGAGGTGGTTAAAACATATGTTAGTACTAATGATTTGAGAAGATGTCAAAAGGTTTTAGATGATTTGATTATTTCATTTCAAACCGATTTTGCAAAATATAAAAACAGGTTTCCAGCCTCCCGGATTCGAGAAGTTTTTGAATCTGTAGTGCGTCAGTCGGGCGGGAAGTTTGTGTATAAAAATGCGTCGCAAGAATTGAATACCAAACAAATAAAAGAAGCTCTTGAATTGCTAATTATGGCAGGCCTGGTGATTCCAGTGGTTCATACATCTGCAAATGGTATTCCCTTGGGAGCTGAAGTAAATCCGAAGAAAAGAAAGATGCTGCTGTTGGATACCGGTATTTTTCAACGATTAATGCAACTTGATATTTCGGAGTTATTATTTAGTGAAGACTTTAAGCTGGTAAACAAAGGTGGAATAGCAGAACAATTTGTAGGATTGGAAATACTAAAAAATGCATCATGCTATAATAAACAAGAATTGTTTTACTGGCATCGCGAAGCACTAAACAGCAATGCCGAAGTAGATTATCTTATTCAGAAAAAGAACGAAATAGTGCCAATTGAAGTAAAGTCAGGAACGAAAGGTTCGATGAACAGCATGTACTTATTTTTGAAAGAAAAAAACAGACAATATGGATCCAGGTTATCATTAGAGAATTTTGCGGAATATGACAATATAGAGGTGTGTCCGCTTTATGCCGTAAAAAATATTTTGAATCAGTGAGACTATGATTTTGTTTTTCAAAATCATTTAGCCGAACTGATCCCGATCCTTCGACTGACGGAGAGGGATCTCGTGGGTTATATTCCCAGCATCTTGATGCGATAAAAAAATCAAGATACGATTGAGATACCTCGTCAGCTTGATGCGAGGAGTTTCATTGAAAGGAGCATAGAAAAACTTCGCACAAAAGAAGATGATTACAGTGCGAGTTCCATGTGATACCTTTGAAAATAAGCAATTTTAATCACATGAAAATTATGAATTGGAAATTGTAAAATATCTTGTATTTTTTGATTGAATATTTGGAGAGAGACCCACAGGAGACTCAAAGATTTAGGTGGTTTTTTATTTTAAGACAATTCACAAATCATAAAAATGATGCATTATTACAGAATGTAAAATGTATATATTAACTTTAAGAACCCATTTGTCCAATGGCATAAGACGTTAAGGAAATTATATGTCGATATGTGATAGCAAAAACAAAGGCAATCTGGGATTAAGGTTTTATATCGGCTTTATGTCTGATGCAGCGGTCAAAACCAAAAGTCCGGAATACGCATAGCAATAGGAAATCGTTACTGCAAGTTTTGCGGGGTGGATTTTTTAAATACTGGAATATGATTAACAGACGTAGTTTTAAAAACCGAATCAGTTAAGTCTAATGGAAAGCAACAGAAGAGATTTTATCAGGAAAACTGCACTTGGGGTGGCGGCAGTTAGCGCAGGCGGAGTTTTGCCGGCATTCAGTGCACGCAGCTATAAAAATATTGTTGGTTCGAACGAGAAAATAAATACTGCCGTTATGGGCGTAAATTCCAGGGGATTGGCACTGGCAAAGAATTTCGCAGCCCAGCCAAACTGCCAGGTAATACACATCTGCGATGTGGACTCGCGTGCCTTATCGAAGTGTGTGAATAGCGTGAAAGAAATAGCAGGTACAAAGCCACAGGCAACGCCGGATTTCAGAAACGCACTGGAAGATAAAAACCTGGATGTAATGGTTGTGGCAACACCCGATCATTGGCATGCACCAGCGGCATTGCTTGCCATGCAAGCAGGCAAACATGTTTATCTTGAAAAACCATGCAGCCACAATCCGAATGAAGGAGAAATGCTGGTTGAAGCAGCCGCCCGATACAAAAAAGTGGTACAAATGGGTAACCAGCGCCGTTCGTGGCCAAATGTAGCGAAAGCAATCGAAGAACTGAAATCGGGCGTCATTGGCAGGGCTTATTTTGGCAAAGGATGGTACACCAATAAACGTCCGCCAATTGGCCAGGGAAAAACAGTTGCCGTTCCTGACTGGCTCAACTGGGAATTATGGCAGGGGCCTGCACCACGCAAAGCATTTAAAGACAATTATGTGCATTACAACTGGCACTGGTTTTGGCATTGGGGAACGGGCGAAGCACTGAATAACGGCACGCACATGGTCGATTTGTTACGATGGGGGCTCGATGTGGATTATCCAAATAAAGTGAGTTCCAATGGTGGAAGGTATCACTACAACGATGATTGGGAAACTCCCGATACGCAGGTTATTACCATGGATTTTCCGGAGGGAATGACCATGACCTGGGAAGGCCGCAGCTGCAATGCCCGAAATATTGAGGGAAGTTCGGTGGGAGCAATGTTTGTCGGAGAAAAAGGTTCGATCTTAATAACAGGCGGAAACAGCTACAAAATCTTCGATCTGGAAGGAAATGAAATCAAAGCGGTAGAAAAGAAAGATAAAATTGACCCACGAAACCCTGCCAGTCCGGCTCAGCAACTGGATGGACTGCATATCCAAAACTTTTTTGAAGGAATTAAAAACGGAACCGAAGTCCGTTCCAACATCGATTCGGGCCACAAAAGTACGCTGCTTGTTCAATTGGGTAACATTGCACAACGTGTTGGTCATTCATTGGAAATCGATCCTGAAAACGGCCATATTATGGGCGACAGGGAGGCTAAAAAACTCTGGTCGCGCGATTATGAAAAAGGCTGGGAAATGAAATTGTAGTTTGTGGGTATAAATTAAGATTTGTCAGATGTTGAAACACTTGATGAAAAATTTGATGGCAACCGGCATTGCAGCGCTAATGGCATTTACTGCCAGTACACAGCAAAAAATTGAGGGTTTGTTTTACTACGATAACATTTCTGTATTGATTGAAATTTAAGATGGGATCATTCATCAGGTGACCCGGTTAAAAGATGTACCTGGTGATTTTCTGCAGATAATTCTTGCCCCCGGATTTATGGACAACCAGGTAAACGGTTTGCCGGTGTCTCTTATTCCCTCAGTGGCAGCGACCTTCCTTTCGAAGGTGTTGAAAAGGCCACAACGGAATTGTGGGAAAAGGGGGTGACCACCTATCTTCCTTCACTCACTACAAATACAAAAGAGTTGCTTGCCAAAAACCTGA
>JBFEWU010000211.1:0-8197 GCA_041546215.1 Draconibacterium sp.
GATTCGTTGCGGCCAATGCTTTTGCGATCATAATATCAGAGGAGCCTCCATAAGCATATCCGTTGTTAATAAGAAATTCACATAAATTATTCCACTCATCATAGCTTGGTAAGTGCCATCCAAAAGGGCAGGCATCTTTAGCTGCATCCCAGGTATATAAATGAGCTCCATAATAGGATGTAACACTACCACTCAATGTATTATATGCAAGGTCTTCAGCCATCCATACCTGATCCCCAATCTTAATGGTTTTGTATTCATGGTTGTCCCTGAGATCTGTAAATATTGGATTTTCACCGGCCATTGCTTTTAAATCAAAAATAATTAATTCTCCGATTGACGTTTCAATAGTGCCGTCACTCAACAAATCTTCAAGTTGGTTCAACAACGCATGAAGCTGGTTCACTGCCGCTTTCTCATTTCCCTTTTCCAGGCTTTTTTTTGCATTTTCGAGTTTTACAATAAAGGCATTTGCCCATCCGGATTCCAACGAATTATACTTTGCCCAAAGTTGTTCAATTTTCACAATCAGTGCATCAATATCACCAGTTGAAATGGTTGCACTCTTTAAAAGGTTCGACTGATTAAATTCAGTTTCCGAATCAGTGTTTGGCAGAAATTCATCCTTCTGACAAGCCTGGAATGAAGCAGAAATAAGGACAATGGCTAGTACAAAAGAAAACATTCCTTCGATGATCTTTTTTTCAAACAATTTTTTTTTCATGATACTTTAATTAAGATTATAAACTCAGTTGAATTAAAAAAGGATCTTAATCTGCAACTGTTTCAGAGATGGTCATGCGTTGCTGGGGAATCTGGTTTAGCATGACCTTCTCGTGAATTCAGCTGTTGGATATAATCCAAAACAAAATTCGGAAAGTGAAAAATAATGCTGAAATTTTTGGAGGTTGCCTTTGCATTGATTTCATAAAATTGATGCAAGTTTAGGGTTTATGAGGTTTTTAATCCTGTTAATTGGGCTGTAGAAAATTACTTGGTGTGTTACCCTCAAATTTCTTAAAGGCGTTAAGAAAAGCGTTACGGTTAGCAAATCCTGAATTTAATCCAATGGCTTCAATTGTAAGGTCTGAAGCCTTACCTTCTTCGATCAGGTTTTTCGCATAATTGATACGCCATCTGTTTCTGTAATCAGTGAAAGTTTGTTTTTTTACTTCCCTGAAAAAATAGTCAAGATGATGGGCAGGAATATGAACCTGTGCAGATAGATGAGTAAGGTTGAAATCGGGTTGGAGAAAAGGTTGGAATTCCTTCATATATGAATCTGTTCTCTGCCTGATGGAATTTAGGTATTCGGATTCATAGGTATTAGTGATTTGCCTTTTCCCATTTTCTTTCTGATCATTTTTTTGTTCATTTATTTCGGGCGTGCGGGGTAATCCATATAAAATGGCAGGAAAAAAAAATGGAGAAATCAATAAACCAACAAGTCCAAACACTGATATAATACGTAAAACATTCAGTGTGAAAAAAAGGTCTGAAAAATGCATTTCCAAAATTTTTATAAAAAGAAAAATCTGGCTGATAACCAGTACCAGTAAAAATCCCAGTAAAATACACAGCCACTTTTTCATAAAAAGTTGTTTCGATAATACGGCTGAAAATTTTCCTTTTCTCAGGCAATTGATGCAAAATCCGATAGACCAGAGAGCATATGCCAGGATCAGGAAAAGGCGGCTTGCGAACATCACGAAATTCGGTATGATTTTGCTTAACAGGTTAGTCTTGTAAACCATTATATACTCAGGAGTGCCAACAACTGTCCTGGCTACTTCGACATTTTCGTGCCAGGGGACAAATGCATTGGGCAAAGCCGCGATAAAAAAGATGAGAGCAGGGAGGAAATGCCAGAAATCACTTCTTTTCAACTTTGGGTTATCGGTCAGAATGCTTCTTACATACCAGTACAACATGGGCCCAATCAAATAAATCGGTGAACCGACGATTGAAACATTAAAAAGAAAAAGACTGATCAAGATAACCGACTTTGAGTAAAGCAATATATACTGGTAAAAACCGTAAAGGCTGAAAAATAAAAAAAACAAACTCAAATAGACAGAAGAAGAATATCTTTTTGCGTTAAAATAGAGCAAAAGTAAAGACAGGAAAATACCGAGTATGGATAAAAACAAAAGCATATGCTTAAGATTGCTTATACAATTTACTAATTTTTGTATTGAAAAATTTAGAAAGATTAGTCTAATTTGGAGGTAATTCACACCAAACTTTTATTGGTTACCCGATAGTACATGTATAGTCAACAATACAAACCTTTTTCTTTCTATTCAAACAAATTGTTTTCATGGCCCATGGAATTCATCCTGACAAATCGGTATTTATTTCACAAAATAGGTTGCAACTTCCAACTGTCAGGAGAGCTGAAGAATTTATTTAAAGTCTTGTATGCTAGATGCTTGCAAGACTTTTTTTATGGTGTGCCGTGCATGGTCAATAACTTGGTGGTGAAAGTTGTTTAGTACACAACTATTCACATGATTTATTATGATATTGAAAATTACTAACTTAAGGGGAAATTAAAAATCTAAATGAAAAAGGTAAACTCATTTTCCACTGCATTCTTTGTTGGCATTATTTTTTTGGTTTCCGGATGTATCAAACAGAAATCACATGCTGACAACCTTGTTCAAAAACTTCGTGATGCTGGGTCAGATTATGTTTTTATAGCGGCTCACCGTGGGGGTTATGAACATGACTGGGAATATAAATCTCCGGAAAATTCACTTGCAAATATTGACAAGGCGGTAAAGCTTGGTTTTGACTTTTATGAAACAGACCTGAGGACTACCCGGGACAGCCAATTTGTTATTATGCATGATAGAAAGGTTGATCGTACTACCGATGGAACAGGAAATGTTTATGAAATGACCCTATCACAATTAAAGGATCTTAACCTAAGGTATCGTGATGGAAGAATGTCATCCGAAAAGGTTCCAACTTTTAACGAATTTCTGGACAAAGGTAAGGGCCGAATACTTTTTAAGGTTGATTTCAAAACAAAGATGAGATTTTTGCCGGATGCCGTCCGGTTGGTTGAAGAAAAAGGAATGCTCGACTTTGTCATATTTGTATTGTGGTATGAAAAAGAGCTGGCTGATGAATTGTTATTAATGATTGAATCAGGAATGACCTATCATTCGGGCCTTTTTCTTTTTAAAGCAAATTCTTCTGCGGAAGTTCAATTGATAATTGATAAATTTCATCCTGACCTTATAGAAATAACAGTTGGTGATGAAGGGATCACACATGATATTTTAAAATCATTACAACTTGCTATTGCTGAAAATATCCTTGTAGAAACAGCCACTTGGGATGGTCCCGAAGAATGGGAATTATTAATTAATTCAGGTTATAGGATGTTGCACACAAATGAGCCGGAAGCCATGGTTAAATTTCTTAAAAATAAAGGTTTACGGTAATAGTTAACGGTTAGCATTTTTATCAGACCAACTTACTTGATGGAGGCTATTTTTTCGAAAGTCTTTTAATTTCAACCTCAGAAAACGGTGCCCTGGTTATTGTTTCGTTTCCTATAGAATCTCCTAACATACTGTGTGCCGAACCTTCAACTATTTGTATATGAACATTTGGACTTCCTGCTTTAATTAATTGTTCATAATATGTGATTCCCTGATTAAGTGCACCTACCTGGTCTCTCCCGCCGTAAAAAAGAAAAATTTCTGTTGTAGGATAATTGTAATTTCCACCAATCGAAATGCTGCTGTTTTTATAAAGCTCAGTAAAAGAAGTATCGCACAATTGACATGGTCCTTTTTTATCCGGAGAAAAACCGAAGCTTTCATCAATAGCGATCCTGGCTTTTTCTGAATAATGTAAATGTTCATTTATAGGATCCTTGTCAAAGCATCCAATATCAATACGCCCCATCCAAAATCCTGAAAAAATAATCGCTTTATCTGTGATTGCATCAATTCCATAGAAGCTAAGCATATAAGCTATCTGAGCAGCGCCTCCTGAACCACCCAAAAGTATCAGAGACTGATCCCTTTTTGCCATTCCATCAAAGATATAACGAGTTATGGTTGCAGGATGAACAGCCAGCTTACGGCAACCTTCAAATTGTTCTTCACTGCCCTCTAACCATCCCTCATTCCATTTGATTTGAATCACCCGAAAACCCTTTTCCAATGCTTTTTCAATCAATACTTTCCCAACATGCGAATAGCTATAATAAGAAGTACCCTTTCCGCCAGCATACATTAAAATTGTTCCCTTTGTGCTTTCAGATCCATCAATTCTAATACTCCCGCTTTTTGCCTTTCCAGATTGAGGGGGAATGGATGTGAAGTTGTAACATATACTATTTCCACAAGTATCCGGTTTTTGATCAATTTCAATCTTTCCTAAAGACAGTGATTCAACATTCCCTTTATTATTAATATCCTCACATGAAATCAGGAAGATAAGAACTGAAAGTAGAATCATGCAGTAATTAACACTTTACTATTAGGCAATATTGATTAAAATACGGTAGAGATCAGTAGACTTTAATCCGATACTTATCTGCAAATGGAAAATCCTTATTTGCAGATAATAGTCTAAGTGCAATTATAAATATTTATCTTTGCAGAAAACAGACAAAATGAAGTTAAGCAATTTCAAAGCCGGACAAAAAATTCATTCACCGTATTTCATCTCATAATGACCTTATTCAATGGCTAAAATTTTTTCTGGTTGGTGTTAAAGAGACTTCTGAAAACTCTATCCAGACCTTTAAAAATATAATAGTCCTGCGAAGTGATGTGGAACATAAAATAGTATCACTTGGTAGAAAATATAATCTGGCAAAAATATTCCTTGAATTGCTGTACGGGGAACCAAAAATCGATGCTCAGAGTGTAGCAGAGGCTCTCAATGTAAATATTTCTACTGCTCTCAGATTGATTGGTGATTTTGAAAAGCTGGGAATCCTGAAGGAACTAACAGGTTATAAACGAAACCGGATATTTTCATTTGAAGAATACTTGAGTATTTTCAGATAGCAGTTCCCAATCATTTTCAAATAATGTTGGATCAATGGGCTCATTAATGGCTCAAATTTGGTTCATCAGTTCTTTATCGCAAGGTCAAAAAGGTGGTAATTCACACCAAACTTTCGAAATTTAGGCTGCAACTTCTCCCGAGGTTTCGGGATCAGGGGAGCACCGATATAAAAGTATTAGCGTTAAATGAGATTTCATGTAATGCTTTTTCTTTTTTATCTCACTGCAAAATCAAAATAACGTATTAATTAGACTCGTATAGTTGTTATTGAAATGACAAACAAGCAATACATATTATCCACTTTGAAATCTAAAAAAGCGGACCTTTCAGCAAAAGGAATCAGGCAGCCTGGCTTGTTTGGTTCGTATGTTCGGGATGAGCAAACCGAACAAAGCGATTCAGTATATTCCTTGACGATATTATACCCTTTCAATTCACAATATTGCCATAACCTTTGTTCCTGAAATCGCAATGAATAGCCAATTGCGGCTATCAAAAATATGTTGCCTGCCGGATAAGCACAAAATAGGTTTAATTATCTGACAGGGGAAAGTCAATTTCAAAGGTGAAGAAATAAATTAAGATTAATTTGTATTTTATTTCATATTGGCCTAACTTGTTTAAACGATCACAATGTATTGAATTTTCAATCACACTTTTTGATAATAAGTTATTATCAAAATGGATAAGGTTCTTTTTCTAATTGCAATTAAGTAAAACACCCATGAAACGACGACAATTTATTCTTAAATCAGCTGGCGGTTTAGCTATTGTTTTAATGCCTGCTTTGATTTTGCAATCCTGTAAAACAAAATACGATAGTTCATTGGCTTTACCACAGCAATTGACATTTATCTGGGATGTTACGACGATGATTGCCATTGGAAATCAATATCAACAGCAATTTCCGGATGAAAGCAATGAACGAAAATTGGTAAAACTCCTCATGAAAGATGTTCCTGATAAGAAAGATAATTCAATAAACATGGAAGAAAAAGTTATTGAAGATTATAAAAGAGATAAAACTGTTCTATTGGATGGATGGATTTTATCAGAAACAGAAGCACGTCAATGTGCCCTTTTTTCAATCACACACTCAAATTAGTATCTTATGCATATTGACGCACGAAATTTAGCAAACAATTCAGTTATACAGGGTGACATCTGTATTATAGGAGCGGGAACAGCCGGAATTAGCATTGCACTGGAATGGATAAATACACCGTATAAAGTGATTCTTTTGGAAGGAGGCGGTTTTGAATACGATGATAGAGTACAGGAGTTGTATAACGGTAAATCTACCGGTCAGAAATATTATCCTTTAAAATCGGCTCGCCTTCATTATTTTGGTGGAACAACTGGTCACTGGGCCGGAATGTGTTCTCCCTTCGATGAAATCGATTTTAAAAAGCGTGACTGGGTGCCCAACAGCGGTTGGCCTATCAACCGAAAGGATTTAGACCCTTATTATGCAAGGGCCAATAAAACGGTTCAGGTTGGTCCATATAATTACGATTTCGACTACTGGGAAAAAGAAATTCCTAACTTAAATCCGTTTCCACTGGATAAAAAAGTAATTTGGAATAAAATGTGGCAATTCAGTCTGGCACGTTTTGGCCAATTATATAAGGATAACATTGTTAAGGCTAAAAACATTCATTTATACACCTATGCCAATGCTGTTGATATAAAGGCGAATGACAATATTTCGGAAATAAACCATGTAGTTGTAAAAAACTATGCCGGTAAAACACATACAGTAAAAGCAAAACATTTTATTATGGCCTGTGGCGCCATTCAAAATGCCCGAATGTTGCTCGCTTCTAATTCGCAGGTAAAAACAGGTTTGGGAAACAGCAACGATATTGTTGGTCGCTATTTTATGGAACACCTTGAATTACATGCCGCAGAATTGTGGATGATAAAACCATTTCCAACAGATTTGTACCATTGGAACTATGGTAAAACAAAAGCTTATGCTGAATTGGCGATTAAAGAAGAAGTTCAGGCGAAAGAAAAAATAACGAACGGTACTGTTTCTTTTTCTTCATTAGCGAGTGGGAAATACGAAAAATCCAGGATGGAAGTCTGGCAGGAAACAGATCCAAGGGAAAGCGCTAAAAAAATGTTTAAAAACTGGGATGAAGCGGCGGAGTTGGCAAAAAATGAAAAAGGAAACATTGAAAAAGCTTTTCTGTTGCAGGTAAGAATTGAACAAGCTCCAAATCCCAACTCGAGAGTTACTTTAGATGCGGAAAAAGATAAGCTCGGTGTGCCAAGAGCCCACTTGAATTGGGAATTAACACCGCTTGATAAAAGAAGTATTAGGACAATCTTTCACATATTAGGCAGGCAAATGGCCATTGCAGGCCTTGGACGAATAAAATTAAATGACTATTTACGCGATGAGAATGATGATACTTTTCCGGACACCACAAACGGTGGCTGGCATCACATGGGAACTACGCGAATGAGCGATGACCCGAAAATAGGAGTTGTTGATCCAAACTGTCAGGTACATGGAATTTCTAATTTGTATGTTGCCGGTTCGGGTTGTTATGTTACTTCGGCAGCGCCAAACCCTACACTTACATTGGTTGCTTTATCTTTGCGCTTGTCAGATTTTGTAAAAAGTAAAATGTTTAATATCTCAGATTAATTTCTAACCCTCTTTCGCTCCTCCTCTGATGCAGTTTTCCTTTCCCGTGCCGATTTAACACTGGTACTCCCAAAACTATGTGAAAAAGTTAAACGTGCAACCCGGGGCTCCATATCGTACGATTCGTCCGTGAAAATATTTAACTCCGGAATATTTGCCTCATACCTCATTACATTTGTTTTAAATACATCAGACACATTAAAGTTAAGTTTACTTTTCTCATTTTTAAATTTCACCTGAATCCCAATGTCCAATTTCCCGCTTGCCTTACGCACTGAAACACCATCATTAGAAGGAGTACGGTAAAAGCCCGTAAATTCTGTTGAAATACGTTTCGAAAGGTTGATGCTTTGAACAGAATTTAAATTAAAATTATTTTTGTTTCGCTCCAATGGTTTTTCTTCGTAAACCGTTTTAACAGCTTGATAAACCCAATTAAGATTATATCTCATATTCCACCAATCGTTTACTTTAATTGGAAAAGCCAGCATTGTGGAA
>JBFEWU010000563.1:0-2162 GCA_041546215.1 Draconibacterium sp.
ACAAAAACAGGTTATTAAACATTGTTAATTGTTCTCTGAAAGTTTTAATTTTTCATCCGGGGTTCAAAAATTCTTATAAATTTGTGAACGTTTGATTTTTATTCAAAATTTAAAAAAAGTCCAGAACAATTTTGGCTTAAGATGGTTTGTTTCCTTTAGGAAGCAGACAAAAAAACACTTGAAAAAACTGAAAACCATGCTGAAGCTTTCCAAAGGAATCTTTATACTTTTTGCACTTTCTCTTTTGGGCTTTGTTCCCTCATATGCGCAACATGGCCAGGAAGACGACCATGGACATGCAGCTGAGAGTCATGCTGAAGACACCCACGCTAAAAAAGAATTCAAGGCCGGAGAATTTGTAATCGATCATGTTTCTGACGCATACGACTGGCACATTACCTCGTTTGGCGACCAACACATTAGCATACCCTTACCCATCATTCTCTATTCTAAAAACCCGGAATTGCATGAGGGGAAAGCATTTCACGTGTTTATGTCTTCAAAATTTCATCATGGTCACAGCGCTTATAAAGGATTCCAAATATCAGACAACGAAAAATTTAAAGGAAAGATTGTTGAGCTGGATGCACATGGCCACGAATTAGGAAAACCCATTGATATTTCCATAACAAAAACCATTGCCGGAGTTTTGGTTTCGGTAATCATTCTATTCTGGCTGGTATTTTCCATTGCCGGCTCGGCAAAAAAGAACAAAGGCAAAGCCCCTACAGGTGTTCAGAACGCATTCGAGCCCATTATCCTTTTTATCCGGGATGAAGTGGCTAAACCGGCCATTGGCGATAAAAAATATGAAAAGTACATGCCTTTCCTCCTGACTCTTTTCTTTTTTATCCTGATCAATAACTTTATGGGATTGATCCCCATACCACCGTTTGGAGCCAATGTCACCGGAAATATTGGAGTTACCATGGTTTTGGCACTCTTTACTTTCGGGATAACAACCATTAACGGGAACAAACACTACTGGAAAGAGATTTACAATCCCGATGTACCCTGGTGGTTAAAATTCCCCATTCCCTTAATGCCCATAGTTGAATTGTCGGGAGTAATTACCAAGCCTTTTGTATTAATGGTTCGACTTTTTGCAAACATGATGGCCGGCCACATGATTGTTACGGTATTTGTTAGTTTGATCTTTATCTTCGCCAGTATTATGGGAGCCGGAGCGGGTTTTGGAATCAGCCCTGTTTCTGTTGCATTTTCGGTGTTTATTTTGTTACTCGACGTTTTGGTGTCGTTTATACAAGCTTATGTTTTTACTCTGTTGTCGGCGCTCTATTTCGGAATGGCGACATCAGACCATCATTGATATTGAGATTTATTAATTATTAAAATTAAATGCTATGTTATCAGCAATTTTAACTGTATTGCTACAAGCGGCCGCCGGCGCAAGTGTCGGTAAAATGGGTGCTGCTTTGGGAGCCGGATTAGCTGCAATTGGTGCAGGTATGGGTATCGGTAAAATCGGTGCCAGCGCCATGGAAGCTATTGCGCGCCAACCTGAAGCCAGTGGTGACATCCGCTCAAACATGATTGTATCAGCAGCATTAATCGAAGGCGTTGCCTTCTTTGCTGTAATCATTTGTGCACTTGTTATTTTCGTTTAGCAAAAATCATTTTGGCAGCCATCCCGGGGATTGCCCGGGATGCCGTTGCCATCACTTAAAAATTGAATTATGGATTTAGTATTGTCAAATATGTATATTCTTGCTATTCCGAGCATAATAGATCCGAATCCCGGAACTATTTTCTGGATGCTTATAATATTTGGTATTGTACTTTTTGTTTTAAAGAAGTTTGCCTGGAAACCGATTCTGAATGCCTTAAAGGAAAGGGAAGAATCGATTGCCAATGCTTTAAATTCAGCAGAAGAAGCAAAAAAGGAAGTCGCCGGATTGAAAGCCGATAACGAAAAAGTTATCGCTGAAGCTCGCCGCGAAAAGGATGCAATCCTGAAAGAGGCCAAGGAATTAAAAGATAAAATTGTAGCCGAAGCAAAAGACAAAGCTACGGCCGAAGCACAAAAAACCATCGATCAGGCACGCCAGCAGATTGAAGCTGAAAAAAACGCAGCCATTAACGACATTAAAAAGCAGGTTGCTGAACTTTCGGTGCAAATTGCCGAAAAAGTCATTCAAAAA
>JBFEWU010000370.1:0-4688 GCA_041546215.1 Draconibacterium sp.
CATGTTTATCGACAAAAACCAGTTCCAGTGCGAGAACCTTGGTGAGAACCAGGTTACTTTAACCGTGGTTGACGAATGTGGCAACACTTCCACGTGTACAGCTACAGTTACGGTTACGCAAGGTGTATACGCCTGTGATCCTACCATAGTGGCAAATCCCGATGTGCTTGAGCTAATCTACTGCCCGGGATATGGCATAGAGGGTGAACTCGACCTGTTTGCCAACGATGAAGGATTGGACAGCAACAACGTGGGCTTTAGCCTGCTTACCGATGTTCCGGATGGAATTACAATCAGCAATGGTAAACTGCTTTATGTAAATGAAGCACCCACTGCCACTGTTCTTAGTCTCATCTACTCGGTATGTCACCCCATAAATACCAATGTTTGCGATACGGCCGAAGTAACTGTAAGCATTTACCTGGATACGGACTGCGATGGAGTATACGACGATATAGATATTGATGACGACGACGATGGCTTACTGGATGTACACGAACAAAATGGCGAAGTTGATATTGATACTGATGAAGATGGCATTGTTGACCGGCTGGATATCGACTCTGACGATGACGGTATTGTTGACAACGTTGAGTGGCAACAGACCATTGCTGAAGGCGAAGGACATGAAAATGACCTGGGATTTGATTATTACCCGCCACTTGGCTCCGACTCCGACGGTGATGGCTGGGATGACCGGTATGATGATAACGAACAGAACATCTACTACCTTGCATGGGATACGGACCTGGATGGTATACCTGACCACCAGGATCCGGATACGGATGGTGACGATATACCTGATATTATTGAAGGACACGACCTGTTTCCGCACGATACCATTCCCGATGTATATTACATTGAAGGAGCAGACTCGGACGGAGATGGCTTAAATGATGCTTACGATAATTACGACACCAGCGCAGAATGGCTGCACGGCCAGAATGCCATAGGAAGTAATGCTCCATTACAAGACATGGCCCGTAATTGGTCGAGTTCAGACCAGTGTTTCGAAGGCAATGGCATTCGCGACTGGCGCGATATCTTAACCTGCGTTACTGATACAATATTTGCATGTGGTGAACCGGTGATACCCGATGGATTCTCACCAAACGGCGACCAGTTTAACGAATACTTCAAGGTACTCATCAACTGTGAAGACCAGTATGGTAACAAGAAAGTGAGAGACCTGGGCGATGACTTCCCCAATGCCAAAATAGAGATCTTTAACCGCTGGGGCAACCTGGTTTTCGAGAAAGAACGTTTTGGCAACACCGATGAATGGGGTGATTACGATGCCTGGTGGAACGGAGAATCGACCAACGACCTACAGGTGGGTAAGGATAAGCTGCCTGCTGCTACGTACTTCTACATACTTTACCTTAACGATGATACAGGTAAAGTATATACAGGATCAGTATTCCTAAACAATTAATTGATTAATTAATGAATGTTAAATCTGAAAAATTTAGAACGATGAAAGCAAAATTAAATACAATCAAAGGTTTAGGGATTCTGGCAATAGTAATTGCAGCAGCATTACCATCAAAGGCACAGCAGGACCCGATGTATACACAATACATGTTCAACACGCAAACCATTAATCCTGCCTATACAGGCACATGGGAGTCTCTTGGGTTTATGGTTCTGGGCCGCCACCAGTGGGTAGGCTGGGACGGTGCACCCGAAACCTATACTTTCTCGATGCAGGCCCCTCTTAAAAATGAGCGGGTGGCACTGGGCTTTAATGTAATAAGCGATAAGGTACAATTTGTGAAACGTTTATACATGTTTGCCGATTACTCCTACCTGGTCCCGCTTAGCGAGAAAACCAATTTACGACTGGGATTAAAAGGCGGACTTACCAATTACTCACATAACCTGGAAGAACACAGTATCCTTGATCCCCAAGATCCGAGTTTTATCGGAAATGTTAATTCGCTGAAACCAAATTTTGGTATTGGGGCATTTCTGTATGGCAAAAAGGCTTATTTTGGGTTTTCTGTCCCGAGGATAATCAATAGCGATTTTGAAAACGAGGAAGAGAACTTCAAAATTGAAGGACAGTTAAGGCATTATTTCCTAATGGCCGGCATGGTTTTCGACCTGGGAGAGAATATCAAGTTTAAACCTACAACGCTTGCAAAGGCATCATTTACTTCCGAAACCGGTACGCCCGCGCAGTTGGACTTATCGGGTAATTTCCTGATTAAAGAAAAACTTTGGCTGGGTGCCATGTGGCGCTCGGGTGATGCCTATGGTTTTATTGCGCAGTTCTTATTTGCCGAGAAGTTAAGAGTTGGCTATGCCATCGATTTTCCGACTACCAACATACGGCATCACAGCAATCAAACCCATGAAATCATGGTATCGTATGAGCTAAGATTCAAAAAAGAAGATGTGGTATCGCCAAGATACTTCTAAGAATATTTATTGATGTTATGTTATGCCCAGGGTCCGGCTCTCGTGGTTGGTCCCCGGGCTATTTCTCGTTATCCATTAAAAAGATATCAAACGTACTAATATTGAAACAACGCGTATATAAATATCGGAAGGACTAAAACCGTATACAGGAAAAAACACTGATTATGTAATGCAGAAACTCAATTAAAGGAAACCTTCAAAGGCAAAAAGTATAGATTTGGGAGCTTTGTCCCATTTTTAGACTGTTCGCTCATTCACAACACTCTCTTAACATACTGAATTTCTATGACTTACAACAAGTGGCATATGTTTTGCTTAGTAAATGGTGCAAACGTACTAAACAAAACAGAGTAAATATGGTAATGACGCAATCCATACAAATAATTGAAATTTATGTTAAGTCATAATTACAGCTTGTAATTTATTGATTCTGAAATTTAGGGCAGATAAAGAATAAGGGGTTATTTGCATCTTCCCACAAGTTTCACATCAAAGTACTTAGCAAACAAAGAGACGCTTTTAATACCAGTAATTTTAATTTGCTTGTTTTAAACGCGATTTCTACTACAAATTGGAATTGAAATAATTGAATAAACCTCAGAAGATGAAGAAACTTTCTACACAACACAAAAGAATTCAGGCCATAATGGCCATCTCGGCACTGGTTATTTTATTTGCCACCGCGCGGAGTAGTGCTCAATGTACCATTACAACATCCGGGTGTCTCACAGACGATATCGTAGTCTGTGCCGATTCTGTTCATACAATCACCGGGGAACAAGGAAGCTATGTTAGCTGGATTTCACCCGACTTCACATTAAATTGTGGTGGGGACAGTACAACAGGCGGCTTTTACATGTCTTTTGACCTGCCCGAAAGCACCCTGGCTGCTCAATGCTGGGAATTTAACCGTGTTCAACGAACAGGAAAATCAGGCGACGGCAGGATACGTCTTTGGCAATCGGCAGGTACAGGTGATCCATACTTTATCACTCCCTTTACCTATTTTGAGCCAGCAACCGCAGTTTCGGTTTATTTTGATGTGGAACCGGGAGACAATTTCGATTGGCAATTGGTTTTAATCGACGAAAGTGGAGATACAATACAGACAGCCAAACAAAATGTAAGCACTGATAGCACCTATATCCTGTATACTCCAAATACAAGTGCAGGAGCCTATTATCCTAAATTTTTGTTTACAAGCACAATGGGTAATATTTCTAATAAGAATAGCATTGATAATCTTTCCCATGATGGATATATAATTGATGTTGACTGTGCCTCGGGGATAGACTTTACAATCACAACCACAGGTTCTCCTGGTTTCTATACAGTAGGTGATAGCACCATTACTTATACTGCAACCTACACTCCGGTCGACGGAGAACCGGTTGTTGCAACATGTTCTTTCAATGTAATTATTGAAGGAGTAATTGTGGACTCGCTGATCACAAGTCCTGAGTCATGCACCGGTGGTGATGGCTCGGTAAGCATTTTAGCCAGTTCACCGCTTTCAGTATCTCCTGATCTGGAATATTCATTGAATGGCGGTCCCTGGATTTCATTTACTTCAGGCGATTCAATTGTAGAGTTGGTAGCAGATGATTATACTATAGATGTAAGAGATTTGGCATTAAGCGGGACTTGCGGTCAGGCAGAACCATTAAACTTTACAATTACCGGAGGTGCCGATATTTCGGATCCTGTAGCTAACTGTAAAGACACTGTGGTGGAACTGGATGCAACAGGAAATATTACCATCGACGCCAGCTTTGTTAATGACAATTCGAATGACGATTGTGGTATAGATACCATGTTTGTAACTCCAAATACTTTCAGTTGTTCTGACCTTGGTAACAACCAGGTCACGCTAACTGTAGTTGACATAAACGGCTACTCTTCAACTTGTAATGCCACGGTCACGGTACAGGATAACTTTGCAAGTTACCAGGGCAGCGACGAGGTAACCATTTGCGATAGTGAACTACCCTACCAGTATGGCGACAGCATATTCAACGAAGCGGGGACCAAGGATGTAGTGTTCCAGGCAGTGACAGGCTG
This sequence comes from Draconibacterium sp., assembly GCA_041546215.1. Classification (GTDB taxonomy): domain Bacteria; phylum Bacteroidota; class Bacteroidia; order Bacteroidales; family Prolixibacteraceae; genus Draconibacterium. Next base: position 4,486 of record JBFEWU010000370.1, read on the forward strand.
CGACAGCACAATCACCGTTACACTGAACGTGAATCCTACTTATACAGGAACCGACGAAGTTACCATCTGCGACAGCGAACTGCCTTACCAGTATGGTAGCAGCACATTCATCCAGGCAGAGACGAAAGATGTGGTATTCCAGACCGTAAACGGCTGCGACAGCACAATCACCGTTACACTGAACGTGAATCCTACTTATACAG
>JBFEWU010000042.1:0-19476 GCA_041546215.1 Draconibacterium sp.
ACGAAGACCGGAAACAACCAAAGAAGAGGTTGTCCACTCACTACGTTCGCGTTGTCGGGTTGTCAAGTTATCTTTGAAATAAGAATCGACAACCGGGATACTGACCACTGACCACTGCTTCTTTGCTCCTTATTCTTTGTTCTTTGCTCTTTGTTCTATGCTCTTTGTTCTTTGTTCTTTGTTCGATGAGATAAATTGCAGGGTTTTAAACCAAAAACCAGATAATACAATAATTTGGATATTCACAATAAAATAATCAATGATGAAGGTCGACAGACGTAATTTTATTAAAACAAGTGGTATGTTTGCAGCCGGGAGCATGGTTTTGCCCCCCTTTATGCAATCGTGCCAGAACGTACAAATTTCAGCAGACGTGAAAAGTTATTTAGATCATTTTGAGGTATCAACCGAAATGTTGCAAAAAGTAATAGCAGCAGCCATGAGCAAAGGAGGCGATTATGCCGACCTGTATTTTGAACACAAAACAACAAATAGTCTTGGCCTGGAAGACAATAAAGTTAGCCGCGCTTATTCGAATGTTGATTTTGGTGTTGGCATTCGTGTATTGAAAGGAGATCAAACCGGGTTTGCCTATTCCGAGAATATTGCCATTGACGACATGTTAAATGCCGCAAAGATGGCTGCCAACATTGCCGACAGCAGTGCTGAGTTTAAGCCTGTTAATCTCGCGGAAAAAGTCCCTCAGGATTATTACAGGATTTCGCAGCAATGGGAAAATGTTTCGGTAAAAGACAAAGTACCCTTTGTTCAGAAGATTAATGATAAGATTTTTAGCCTTGATGAAAAAGTTATTAAGGTTAATGCCGGCATGACCGACGAAACCAGCTATGTGCTTTTTTACAACTCGGAAGGCCGCTTAAGCTATGACTATCGCCCGATGGTGAGTTTTTATGCGGTTTGCATCATGCAAAAAGACAAGCAAATTGAAAATGCCTATGCTGCTCGTTCGGTACGAAGAGGATTTGAATGGTTAAGTAACGACTTGCTGGATGAACTGGCAAAAGAGGCCATTGACAAGACCAACCTGCTCTTTAAAGCCGGCAAGCCTAAAGCGGGTGAAATGCCTGTGGTTCTTGGGGCCGGAGGGTCCGGGATCCTTCTTCACGAGGCCATTGGACATACTTTCGAGGCTGACTTCAACCGCAAAGGGACCTCAATTTTTAGCGATAAACTAAATAAAAAGGTAGCCGAGAATTTCATAAATATTATCGACGACGGAACATTGCCAAACGATCGTGGCGCAATTAACATCGACGATGAAGGAAATGATGTGCAGAAAACCTACCTGGTCAAAGATGGCATATTAAACAGTTACATTCACGACCGGATTAGTGCCAAACATTATGGTGTTGAACCTACCGGGAACGGGCGACGTGAATCGTTCCGCCACATGCCACTTCCACGTATGCGTTCTACCTATATGGAAAACGGACCCCATACCAGAGAAGAAATCCTGGCCGCAGTCGACTACGGCGTTTATGTGGATAATTTCAGTAATGGTGAAGTGAAAATTGGTGCGGGTGATTTTACATTCTTTGTGAAATCGGGTTACATCATCGAAAAAGGCAAGCTAACCACACCAATTAAAGATATCAACATCGTTGGAAATGGTCCCCAGGCTCTGGCCGACATTTCGATGGCTGCCAACGACTACAAAAACGACAGCGGTACATGGACCTGTGGAAAAGACGGTCAATCGGTTCCTGTTACACTGGGATTACCCACTGTGCTCGTCAAGAAAATGACCGTTGGAGGGACAAATGCGTAGTGAGTTTAATGTTTAATGTTGAAAGTTAAAAAAAATGACAAAAGAAGAAAAATATACATTGGCAAAATGGGCGATGAATCACGCCTTGGAAAGTGGTGCCCAACAGGCAAGCGTTAGCATATCAAACAGTAAAAGCAGTAGTGTTGAGGTTCGTGAAGAAAAAATTGACAAACTGGAACAGGCCATACAAAGCAACCTTTCAATTCGCTTATATGTCGACGGAAAATACTCTGCACATTCAACCTGCCGATTAAAAAAAGAGGAATTGGCGCATTTTATCAACGAGGCAATAGAAAGTACAAAGTACCTCTCAGAAGATCCGTTTCGCACTTTGCCTGAGCCCGAATTATACTACAAAGGCGGCGGTGAAGATCTGGATTCGCTGGATAAAAATTTTGCATCGATTGATCCCAAGGAAAAAATTAACCTGGCTTTTGCAGCCGAAAAAGAAGTTCTTGGGAAAGATGAAAGGTTGATTTCGGTATCATCCAGCTATTACGATGGGTTAAACGAACGTGTGATGGTAAACAGCAACGGCTTCGAGGGGGATACTGCAAATTCGTATTTTGGAATTCACTCATCGGTTTCGGTAAAAGGAGACGATGCCCGCCCCGAGTTTAGCTGGGGAGAAAGTGCGATTAAATACAACAAACTTAAAAAGGCTGGCACCGGGACAAAAGCTCTCAAAAGGGCAATTGAAAAGATAGGAGCTGAAAAAATTAAATCGGGCACCATGCCAATGCTGGTTGAAAACAGGGTGCTTGGAAGAATATTTGGCCCGTTAATAAATGCATTGAACGGTTCTGCCATCCAACAAAAAAACTCATTTTTAATGGATAAAATCGGCGAAAAAGTTGCGTCAGGAAAACTGACCCTAACCGATGACCCCTTTATTGTTGGCGGCAGAGGTTCCCGCTTATTCGATTCGGAAGGTCTTGCCACTAAAAAACGTGCTGTCTTTAACCAGGGTGTTCTGGCAACCTATTACATCGATACCTATTACGCGAAAAAACTGGAGATGGACCCAACAAGTGGAGGTACAACAAACCTGGTTTTTGAAACCGGCAGCAAAGACCTGGAAGAACTAATTGCAACCATGGATAAGGGAATTTTTGTGACCGGATTTAACGGGGGTAACTGCAACGGTTCAACCGGTGATTTTTCATATGGGATTGAAGGCTTTTTGGTGGAAGAAGGGAAAGTTGTTAAACCAGTTGGCGAAATGAACATCACCGGAAACATGTTGAATCTGTGGGCAAATATAGATGAAGTTGGCAACGATGAAAAAGATGATTCATCGTGGAGAACTCCTTCCATACTGTTCAGCAATGTAGATTTTAGCGGATTATAAAATTACTCACATACTGGGATATGCCCGTTGATGCAAAAAAAGCAGGAGCCCAAAATGGTGACTCCTGTTTTTTCAGTATGAACAACTTGCACACTAAACCATCGGGTATTTCTTAAAAATTTCTTCCGACTTTGTTAATATATCTACATATTGTGCGCGTTGATACGCGAAAGGATCTTTTAAATTTTTTCGTGACAGTTTCCCCCGGAAGTCGTCTAATGACTTGTAACCCTTATCATCCATCCATTGATTAAGATCCATTAAAATATCGGAAACCACCGTAGGTGAATTCCGATAAACGGTACTAACCATTTGCACAACGTCGGCACCGGCCAGTATCATTTTAATCACATCATTGGCATCGTAAATACCACGACTCACGCATACACTTCCTTCAAGATTTCCGTGCAACAATCCGGCATATCGTAAACTCACCATGTGGTCTTTCGGATTGCTCAACTCCCATGGATAGAAATATTCTTCTTTGTCTATATCCACTTCAGGCTGGAAAAAACGATTAAAAAGAACATATCCGTCGGCACCAGCTTCGTCAACTTTTTTAATAAAGTTCAGGGGATTGGTGTAGAACAAACTAATCTTTACACTCACCGGAATGCTAACTGCTTTTTTTATGGCTTTTACAATTTGAACTTGCCTTTCCTCTATTGAAACTCCCTCAACTTCAAAATAACCGGGAACGGCATACAGGTTTATTTCCAGTCCTGCTACACCTGTCTTTTCCAATTCTTTGGCGTACTCTACCCAGGTTGGTTCATAAATGGCATTTAAACTTGCGAATACCGGAACATCAACACTTTTAACCAATTTTTCCACATTGTACAAATGTTCTTTTGGCCCTGCATGTTCCAATCCCGGAAACAGGTTTGTCATTTCGGCATTGCGGTTTTCGTATTCCGAAAGCTCTTCATCCATTTGAAGATTCTCAAGCTGAATTTGCTCTTCAAAAAGCGATCGGTAAACGATCGCACCAATACCGGCTTCTTCAATTTGTTTAATCACATCTGGTTTTGTCACCAGGTTACATGCGCCTAAAATAAGTGGATTCTTTAATTGAATCCCCATGTAGCTCGCTGAAAGATCTGCCATAATTATAGTTTTTTGTTGATTTTACTTTTTCGTTTTAAGTGTAACTTAATTTACAATTATTTTGTTCAAAATGGAAGTTAAATTTTGTTTATAAGAGATAGAAAACTCCCATCATCAGCCTTGGTTTATTCACGAATTGTGATTTCATTTGTCGCCCCACAATTCAGATATTGAAAGTTCTGTATGGCTGAACGAACTTAAAACTGTATCACCTTCCCACAACTCAATTATACCGATTCTATTTTGAAAAGAGATTAAATGTTTGAACTATTTTAAGCTTCGACTCAAAATTGAGGATTCTGTCAGTAGATGAATTCGAACTTTGGCATGCTTTGCCTGTTCACTCCCACCTACAGTACAAACCAAAAAAAACCACCTGCCTTGCAACAGATGGTTTAATTTATGTTTTGTATAAAACTATTTTTACAGTAAACTTAAAGTTACGGTTAATCCGGCCATTACTACCGATACCATCGTCATTAGTTTAATCAAAATGTTCAATGAAGGACCAGAAGTATCTTTAAAAGGATCGCCAACTGTATCTCCCACAACACCTGCGTGGTGAGCTTCGCTACCTTTTCCACCGAAGTTTCCTTTTTCAATGTATTTTTTAGCATTATCCCATGCACCACCGGCATTATTCATAAATACTGCCAATGTAAAACCAGAGGTTAATCCACCTGCCAATAAACCAATAACACCTGCAACACCCATTGTAGCACCCACAAGTATTGGGACAATAATAGCTATCAGAGAAGGGAGCAACATTTCGCGCTGTGCGCCCCGGGTTGAAATTTCAACACACTTAGCATACTCCGGAGTAGCAGTACCTTCGAGAATCCCTTTAATTTCGCGGAATTGACGTCGAACTTCTTCCACCATGGCACCTGCGGCACGACCAACAGCCTTCATGGTTAGGGCGCTAAAAAGGAAGGCCATCATAGAACCAAGGAAAAGGCCTCCGAGGAACAATGGATTGAACAAAGTAATATCGTAGGCTGCAGAAAAGTCTTTTACCGAAGCTGCAGAAATTTTAATGGCTTGCACGCCATCCTGAACTGCAGGAGCAACATCGTTATAAAAAAGATAATCGCCCTTGCTTACAAAACCTTCACCTGCTTTGGCAATTTTACCAAACCACAAACGAACTTCTTCCATGTAAGCAGAAATAAGTGCCATTGCCGTTAGAGCAGCCGAGCCAATTGCGAAACCTTTACCAGTTGCAGCTGTCGTGTTACCTAACATATCCAGGGCATCGGTACGTTCACGAACCTCCGGATCCAATTCAGCCATCTCAGCGTTACCACCGGCGTTGTCGGCAATAGGGCCAAAAGCATCGGTAGCCAGGGTAATTCCCAGTGTTGAAAGCATACCCACAGCTGCAAAGCCAATACCGTAAACACCCATGGCAAACTCCTGTGCACCACCGGCAGCCCAAAATGCGCCCATAATACCCAATACAATGGTTACAACAGGAATCCAGGTCGAGCTCATACCTACTGCAATACCATCGATAATGGTAGTTGCCGGACCTTGCTGTGCTTGTTCTGCAATGCCTCTCGTGGGTTTGTATTCGTCTGATGTATAATATTCAGTTGCCTGGCCAATAATAACACCAGCAGCCAATCCAATAATAACAGCCCAGAAAACACCCCAGGTAATCCAACCTGCAAAGGCCAAACCTACAAGTGCCATAAGTATAAGTACTGAACTTCCAAAGGTTCCAATAAACAAGGCTCGCAATAAAGTTTTTTGGGTAGCTGATTCTTTTGTGCGTACCATGTAAATCCCAATAATCGAAAGAATGATACCAATGGCAGCCACAATCATGGGCGCAGTAACAGCTTTTATCGGATCGATAGCGGCATTTTTAAGGGCAATTGCAGGAAGAGCAGCACCCAAAGCCGCAGTTGCCAAAATAGAACCGGCATACGATTCGTAAAGATCGGCACCCATCCCAGCCACGTCACCAACGTTATCACCAACGTTATCGGCAATAGTAGCAGGATTACGAGGATCATCTTCAGGGATACCAGCTTCAACTTTACCCACAAGGTCGGCACCTACGTCGGCAGCTTTGGTGAAAATACCACCGCCAACACGTGCAAACAATGCCTGTGTAGAAGCACCCATACCAAATGTCAACATGGTCGTTGTAATTTCAATAAGTTTTTGTCGCTCGTCGGTTCCTACATGAACAAACTCCAAACCGGCGAAGCTCAATCCGTTTGCCATATGCTCCGGAGTAAAAACAACCTCGGTTAAAAACATATACCAGGCGGCAATATCGAGAAGTGCAAAACCAACAACAACCAAACCCATAACAGCCCCGCTACGGAAAGCTACCTGCAATCCTTTATTCAACGATTGCGAAGCTCCATGAGCAGTACGTGCAGAAGCAAATGTTGCCGTTTTCATTCCCAGGAAACCACAGAGGCCCGAGAAAAAACCACCGGTAATAAATGCAATAGGTACGAATGGATTTTGAACTTTAAAGAAAGCCATAATGGCAAGCAGAATGAACAGCACAACAAATACTATTCCTACTACTTTATACTGCCGTCTCAAGTATGCCATAGCTCCTTCGCGAACGTGCTGGGCAATTTCTTTCATACGGTCAGTACCTTCCGAATTCTTCATCAGCGATTTGAAGAAGATCCAGGCAAACACCAAAGCCACAACAGAAGCAATGGGTACAATTAAGAAAATATTGCTCATAAGATGATAATTTTTAATGTAGCCATACGGCTACTGTTTAGATATTAAATTTTAAATTGTTTTTTTTGGTTTCAGATTAGCTTTAAAAAAAATTATGCAGTGGACAAAGATAATTTTATAGTTGGATTTGGGAATTTTGACCCACCTATTTCATAACAGCTTGAAAATTTTTTAACACAGAAAGTTGCAATTTATAAGCATTCTAACTTATGCGCCAAAAAAAGTGTTTTTTAACACAAACAAACCGAAAAGAATATTTTCCCAGGAAGCCTTAAATACATATTTTTCATCTTTTTAAAATTGTTTTCTATCACATAAGATGCACCAAAGGCATCCTCCATCGGAGTCCGCCAAGGGTATCCCCTCGGGGCCTATGCTGGCTATGCGGGAATTCGCACGATTTTAATAATTGGCCAATGTGTTTCGCCAACCGGCGGATCATGCTCTTTCATAAAACATCGCATGGCTAGCAATGAATCAATGCCCGGCGCTCGCGGCCATTCATTAACACCGATAGTGGCTTATGAAATTTTACGTGTTTTATGTACTCGGTTTCGCGTACCACTTCCTGCTGTTTTAAGGCCTCCATTTTTATGATTGAGGCCCGGCAATTATGAGGTACCGAAAAATATCCTACGTTCATTGAGGTTACATTATGGAAAAAGTGCGATCCCAGCGAAGCATCCAGTGGATAATCTTTTAACCCCATTTCAATAATTACTTTTGCTCTTGAAATATGTGCCCACAACACAGGAATTCCGGTAAACTGGTCGCGCGATCCCCATCGCCCCGGGCCAATTAACACATAATCCTTTCCCTGCTCTTCAAACCAGGCGTTTAACTCCTTGATTTCCGAGGCCATTTGCTTGGTTTTCAGCTTATCGAATTTATCCGGATCAACATAAACTACATCCCTGATATCTTTGATGAGACCGTTACCCATACCACGTTCGGCATACATAAAAACTTTGCTTTCGTCTACCGAAGAAATATCCACTTCAATCTGCTCTTCCATTCGAATCAAGGGTTTAATCTGCAGTAAATACAAAGTAGGTTTCCCATTTTCTGCCGGCTCCAAATCAATGGCATATTCTATTTCAACCGGCGATCCCATTGCTTCTTTGAACAACTTAAGTAAGATCTGCAGTGATTTAGCCAGAGGCAAATGGTCGTATTTCAAAATATTAGCAAAGTCAATAACCTTTGGCCCACTGCCATGAATCCCGGGAATCAAATCGTCGTTTTCCATAAAATAGGTAGAGGCCGAATGTTCCAGCGTTCCATCTTTTTCAGCCTCTTTAACCGAGTATTTTTTTATGGCCGCATCTTCACCATCCGAAAGCAAATCAAAATCTTTCATGCTTAAGTCAATGGCATAAAACTGCTTCTGGGTATCGCGCAACTGGTCTTTTAACGACGCGGCATTTAAATTCGGATATCTGGGACAAAAACGGAAAGCATTCTCACCGCCAACCACATACATCCCCAAACCAACGGCTGCCACCGAAAATCCGTCTTCGGGCTCCATATAGGAAATGGGGTAGTAATTGTAGGATTGCGCCACTCCCGACAGTGTCGGATAATATTTTTGGTTGTATTCGTGTCCGATTACCTCCTGGATAACCACCGCCATTTTTTCTTCTTCGATTTTGTAGTTCACTGCATCGAAATAAGCCTGTGCCGACTCGGTAAAAATACTGGAATAAACCATCTTAATTGCGGTTTCCAACTGGCGATATCGGACCATTAAATCGTCGTGGTTATTGGGAATTAAATACGTGGCATAAACACCTGAGAACGGCTGCAGCAAAGAATCTTCGAATAATCCCGACGAGCGAACGGCAATGGGGCGTTCGATTTTACGCAGGTATTCAATCAGTCGATGTTTTATGGGCTCATCAAATTCCGAGTCAAGAAAATGCTGCCTGACAGCCTCGTAGTTATTCAACGAATAAATATCGTCGTACAGGTTATTTGTTTCAACGAATTTATCGAATTCATAAGCCCCGATTATTGAAGTTGAGGGAATGCGAATATTCAGATCAGGAATCAGATTCTGGAAATCGATGTTCTCAATAAAATTACAAATAAAAGCAATACCTCTTCCCTTACCACCCAAGGATCCTTTGGCCATTCGAACAATAAACCGGCTTGAACTAACAAACTCAGAGTCGAAATTAACGATGGTGCCTTTCAGCTTCTCAAAACGTACTTTTTTAAAACTATCAAGGCAAAACCGGCGCAATTCTTCCGGCGAATCAAAATCCGAGGTTTGCACGGGCATTAACATTTCTGCCAGGTTAATCTCACCGCGTGCCATTAACCAGGTTGAAAAAGAATTCCGGCTACCGTGATATTGCAGTGAGCCCAGGGGAATATGTCTTAATTTTTCCTGAAACTCAACTAAATTCGTCGCTTCGGTTATGGGCAAACCATCCATTCCTTTAAACACAAAATTTCCAAAACCAAGTCGGCGATACAGGAAATTAAGGATATCCATGGAAAGACTCTCCGAGTTTTTATTAATAAAATCGGCACCCACACTTTTTGCGCGCTGAGCATTGGTGATGTCGTGCGATTGCAGGAGCAGAGGAATAGGAAATTTGCGTGTTTCCTGTGTAAATTTCAGCAATTCAATTCCCGCATCTTCATCTTCCACTCCGCCTTTTTCAAATTTCACGTCGGAAATAACACAAAGCATGTAACGCCGGTAACTATTAATAATCTTAACGGCATCTTCGTAATTATCCACTAAAATTACTTTTGGGCGGGCACGCATCCGCAGTATTTTGTGTAGTTCATCCTTGGCGTCTTCCTTCACCAGAACCTGCGTTTGAGTCATTACTGTAGAAAACAACATCGGCAAATACCGCGAATAATACTGAATGCTGTCTTCCACCAAAAGAATCACGCGCACATTTCCATTTTGTGTGTCACGCGCCACATTTTTGAGATCTTCAATGTATTTAATCATGGCCATAAATACATTTGAATTACCATTCCACACAAAAATACGATCGATAAAATCGAGCTTTCGACCTTCCACCTGGAAATACCGTAAATCGGCATTGTTATTAACAAGAAGCAGCAATGGGACCCGGGGACGTAATTCACGAATGGCCTGCGCCGTATCAACGGGTGTATCCTTATCCACCCCTGCCATTACAATAATCAAATCAAAATCGCGGTGTTCAAGCGTCATCATTGCCTCCTCCTTCGAGTGAACACTGGTAAAACGCGGTGCAGCATATAAATTCAGTTGAAGGTATTCGCCAAATATTTTATCGCTGAATTGTCCTTCACGCACAATGGAATAGGAATCGTAAAGTGTGGCTACCAAAAGTACTTCCTTTACTTTTGTGGGCATTAACTCCTGGAAAATATCACGGTCATTTTTCCGTTTTTTATACATGTTCGCCAGCGTGATGTTCTCGATATCCATTGTCTTCTTTATTTAGATTTTGAAGTTAGGGAATTTTTAGATTATGCCGAATCACAGGCATAAAAAATCCCGGGCTGTCAACTGACCGACCGGGAAGTATATACTAATCTCTTATGCTTTATTCGTAACTCGTCTTATGGTCAACCCAATTGAGAAACAGGATGATACTAAAACAATGTTTTCTGCTTAACCTAATTTATGAATGACCAATCCGGAACGAAGTTTTGGCTCGAACCAGGTTGTTTTAGGTGGCATAATATTTCCGCTGTCGGCAATATTGATCAACTGCTCCATGGAAACCGGGTATAAAGCAAAAGCAGCTTTCATTTCACCCGAATCAACGCGCTTTTGCAACTCGCCCAAACCACGAATTCCCCCCACAAAGTCAATCCGATTTGATGTACGCAAATCTTTTATATCCAAAATGGGTTCCAATACCTGCTTTGAAAGGATGGTTACATCCAAAATCCCAATGGGATCATCATTGTCGAAAGTACCTTCTTTCGCAGTTAATTTATACCAGCTTCCTGCCAAATAAAGGCTGAATTCGTGTAATGCACCTGGTTTATAAACAGCAGTTCCCATATTTACCACATCAAAACCGTTGGAAAGCTCTGCCAGAAAATCCAGTTCAGACAAACCATTCAGATCGGTAACCACCCGGTTGTAGTCGATAATCTGAAGTTGGTTATCCGGAAAATGAACGGCCATAAAATAGTTGTACTCTTCATCTCCGTTGTGGTTTGGGTTTTTACTGGATTCTTCTGCACCAATCCGTGCTGCTGCTGCCGTCCGGTGGTGACCATCGGCCACATAGGTAAAGGGTACTTTTTCGTCGAAAAGCTTTTCCAGTGCTTCATTTGTTGCAAGATCATCAATGGTCCAGAAATGATGCGCAAAACCATCTTCGGCAGTAAAATCGTAATCAGCAGCTTTGCTCTTAACGATTGAGTTTACAATTTGATCAATCTCAGCCACCGCTTTATAAGCAAAAAATACCGGTTCGATGTTGGCATTCAAATAGCGTGTTAGCACCATTCTGTCCTCTTCCTTCTCAGGGCGGGTAAGTTCATGCTTTTTAATGATGCCGTTTTCATAGTCGGAACAGGCGGCAGCACCAACAATTCCGTATTGAGTCAGGCCATTCATGGTTTGTGCATAAATGTAATATTTTGCTTCATGGTCTTGCACCAGCCAACCCTTTTCCTGGAAAGCTTTAAAATTCTCAAGAGCCTTGCCGTAAACAGTTTCCGAGTGAATATCTTCCACTTCAGGGCATTCAATTTCAGCTTTTGTAATTCGCAGTAAAGATTTTTGCTTTCCTTCAGCGGTTTTTGCTGCTTCCTCCGAGTTCATTACATCGTAAGGCAGACAGGCCAGTTCTTCAACAATTTCCTGTGGAGGACGAAGTCCTTTGAATGGTTTTATAATTGCCATTTGCTAGATTTTAGATTTTTAGATACGCAGATTTTTAGATCTTCAAAAATAAAAATCTGTTTATGAATTCGTACAAATATTTAACGAAATACACTTTCTGGAACTTAGTGTTAACTCTGATTCTTTGTAAAACATCTTTATCAGGGCACAAAGTCACTACCAATGCAGGGAGACCGATCAGGATTAATCTAACTCTCTATTTATTCACCTGGTGTGTATTATCCCCTCTTTCGAAAAAGTCGACAATTTGCTCAGCGGCGGCCAAACCGGCATTCAGGTTCGCTTCGGCGGTTTGAGCACCTGCCTTTTTAGGCGTAAAGAAAAATCTGCCGGGGAATTTTTCGATGAACTCAGCTTCGTTATCCGGAGTTAAGTCCGACATGTATTTAATTCCCGGTTTATCTTCCATACAACTTACCAAATCGGCTTCATTTATTACTTCTTTACGGCCTGTATTTACAAGAATGCTGCCGTCTTTGAGGTGGCACAAAACTTCTGCGCTAACCGATCTCAAATGCTCGCCACGTGCCGGCACATGAATGGAAACAATGTCACTCTTTTCGTACAGTTGTTCCAAGGAATTGGTAACTTTTAAACCAATGGCTGCGGCAGCCGCTTTGCTGTAACGCGTATATACAATTACTTTCATCCCCATGGCACGCGCAATGCGGAAAACATTTCGGGCTACAAAACCAAAGCCATGCAAGCCAAGTGTACGACCACGCATTTCGCCACCCGGTTTTCCTGAAAACTGTTCGCGCAAACCCAAAATTGCTAATCCAATTGCCAGCTCGGCCACTGCGTTTGCGTTTTGCCCGGGCGTATTCATTACTACAATACCATTCTCACTTGCGGTTTTTAAATCAACATTGTCATAGCCGGCACCTGCACGCACAACAATTTTCAATTTTTCGCCTGCATTGAGAACTTCCTCATCGAATTTATCGCTACGGATAATAGCAGCATCAACATCGGCAATTGCATCAAGCAATTCCTGTTTTTCGGTATACTGCTCCAATAACTTGACCTCGTAACCGGCTTTCCCGAGAATTTTACTGATTTTTTTTACCGCAACCGGTGCAAACGGTTTAATTGTAGCAATTAAGACTTTCCTCATAACTCATAAAACTTTTTAGATTCGAAACAGATAAACCTGACTAAACTGTTCCTGAAAAAAATGCAGGATCTCCACCCTGCATTTTCTTTAAATTTATTTTAATTACTTAGTTTGTTCAAATTCCTGCATGGCTTCAACCAGGGCCTGTATACTTTCAACCGGCATGGCATTGTATATCGATGCCCTGTAACCTCCAACTGAACGGTGTCCTTTAATTCCCAACATTCCTTTCGCCGTGGCGAAATCCAGAAACTCCTTCTCATACTGGGCATACTCGGGAGTCATCACAAAAGTTACATTCATTAAAGAACGGTCTTCTTTTGCCGGCACAGTGCATTGGAACAAGTTGTTGCGGTCGATCTCATCGTAAAGCACTTTTGCTTTTGCAATATTCGCTTTTTCCATTTCCTCAACACCACCGTTCTCTTTCAACCAACGTAAGGTTTGCAAGCAGGCAAAAACCGGAAGCGTTGATGGGGTATTAAACATGGATTCGGCCTTAATATGCGTTTTATAGTCAAGCATCGTTGGAATCGGACGACTTACTTTTCCCAGTGCTTCGTCTTTCACAATTACCAATGTGGCTCCCGACGGGCCAAGGTTTTTCTGGGCTCCGGCATAAATCAAATCATACTTGGAAATATCAATGGGACGACTAAAAATATCTGACGACATATCAGCTACCAATGGCACATCAACATCAGGAGTAGGAATTTGTGTCCCATAGATTGTATTATTCGACGTGTAATGGAAATAACTTACATCATCCGGCACTACATATCCTTTCGGGATATAGTTAAAAATGGAGTCTTCGGAAGAAGCAACTTCAACAACTTCGCCCAAAAAACGAGCTTCCTTAATGGCTTTTTTCGACCAGGCACCCGTATTTAAATAGGCTGCCTTTTTATCCATTAAATTATATGGAGCCATTAAAAACTGGGTACTGGCTCCACCTTGTAAGAAAAGTACCGAATATCCTTCAGGGACTTTTAAAAGTTCTTTTACCAACGCCACTGCCTCATCCATCACGGCAACAAACTCCTTACTGCGGTGCGATACTTCCATAACAGAAAGTCCCGTTCCTGCAAAGTTCATGGCCGCTTCGGCTGTCTTTTCCTTAGTAAATTCAGGCAGAATTGAAGGTCCTGCGTAAAAATTATGCTTCTTCATAAATACAACAATTAAGGTGAATAATTAAAATCCTTTACCTTCTAAACTCCACGGCAAAAGTACATGATTCGTGAATGTTTAGCAGATGAGAAAAATCAAGTTTATTTTTATTTCTATGAGTTTTAAAACACTGATATACAACACAAAAAGAAATGACAGAAATCATTCTTCCTGTCTTTCACAAGTTAACATTTTCGCTATCAACCTGTTAATTCATCACAAATTTATTGTATTCTGAGAAAGAAAGCCATTATTCGGGGGACAAATGAATTTTGATATCTTTTATTTAAAACACGTTTAAATAAAATGAACAAAAAAGCCATCGCTCTAACAGAAAGATGGCTTGCCTGGTTCAGATAAGTTTTATGAATTATATAAAAGGTATTTTCACAATTTCGGAGGGGATTGTTTTGTTTCTGATTTTCACGAAAATCTCTGTGCCAAAAGCCGCATATTCTTTGTCAACATATCCCAAACCAATTCCCTTACCCAATACCGGGGACATGGTTCCCGAAGTTACATTTCCAATGGGTTCCCCTTCGGCATTCACCAATTCGTATCCATGGCGCGGAATACCACGTTCTGTTAATATAAAACCACGTAAGCGACGAGTTACACCTTCGTTCTTTTGCATGGTCAGGAAATCGCGGTCGATAAACTGCCGGCCATTGTTGAATTTGGTTATCCATCCCAATCCGGCTTCTATGGGAGAAGTGGTATCGTCAATATCATTTCCATACAAACAGTACCCCATTTCCAGGCGCAAAGTGTCTCTCGCTGCCAAACCAATTGGCTGAATTCCAAATTCTTCCCCGGCTTCAAAAATCGCATCCCAAATTTGTTCAGCCACATCGTTACGGAAATACAACTCGAAGCCACCTGCTCCGGTATAACCGGTTGCTGAAATAATTACCTCATCAACACCTGCGAATTTATCGGTAGTGAAGGTGTAAAATTTAAGGTTCGAAAGATTTACATCGGTAAGTTTTTGCAGCACTTCAGTTGCTTTTGGTCCCTGAATGGCTAATTGACTGATGTTATCTGAAGCATTTTCAATCTCGGCTCCCACCTCTTTATTTTGCTCAACAACCCAACTCCAGTCCTTCTCAATATTTGCAGCATTCACTACCAACATATATTTTTCGGGCTCGTAGTTGTATACCAGCAAATCGTCAACAATACCACCTTTCCCATTGGGGAAACAGCTGTATTGTGCCTGTCCCTGAATTAAAATCCTTGGATCGTTTGATGTTATTTTACTAACCAAATCGAGAGCTTTGGGACCTTTTACCCAAAACTCGCCCATATGCGAAACATCGAAAACTCCTACGCTTTCACGCACACACATATGCTCGACCTTAATCCCGGCGTATTCTATTGGCATTTCGTAACCAGCGAATTCTACCATTTTCCCGCCCAGACCTTTATGTATTTTATTAAATGCTGTTGTTTTCATATACTTAAGAAATAATTGACACAAAACTATAGATTCAAAAACTACACAAATATGAATTTTATCACGGATTGAACAAAAAGCTTTGACAAATATTTTATTAATTTGCAGGGAAACGAAAAAGGCACATATGAGCAAACGGTTTGAATATATCCACACAGAACAAATTGATGATATTTCGGGTGGAGATATAGAATTCAAAAAAGAGTTGATTGAAATTTTTTTAGATCAAATACCCGAATTTGTTTCCAATATGACTACTTTTTTCGACAATAAAAACTGGGCGATGCTAGCACGTGAGGCACACAAGGCAAAATCGTCGGCTCTTACTTTTGGAATGGATGAAGCCGGCACATTGCTTAAAAACATTCAACTACACGCCGAGGCAAATGAAACGGAATTTTTGCCCGATCTTATGACAAAGATTTTATCGCAGTTGGGTGCCGCAATTCCCGAACTTGAAGCATTAAAACATTCGCTTTGAAGCGTAAAAATAGTTTTGTGAAATGATAAATGAAACCATTGGCTGGATTGGTAACATTTTGTTTGCCGTTTGTGGAATTCCTCAGGTAATAAAAACATACCGGAGTAAAAGTGCCAAAGATTTAAGCATATTCTTTCTCTGGCACTGGCTTTTGGGAGAATTACTCACTTTTATTTATATTCTTGTTGGCGATTGGGAAACAGGCATTGCCCATTTCCCGCTCTATTTTAATTATATGGTAAATGTTTTTATGGCGTGCTATCTCATCTGGGCTAAATATGTTTACCCTAAAAGGTATCCGGCTTAATTTCGAAATACCAGTTCACCTCTTTCCACCTCAATAATAATCGGTTTATCTTTATCAACTTGTTCTGAAAGTATACGTTTTGAAAGTTCATTCAATACAAATTTTTGCAACACACGTTTTACAGGCCGTGCACCAAACTGCGGATCATAACCAAGTGTTGCCAGCCACTGGTTTGCACGCTCTGTAATCTCAATTGTCAAATCATTGCCCGACAAACGTTTCACGATGCGGTCAAACTGCAGTTTAACAATTTCGTGAATGGCCTCTTTCGACAATGGTGTAAATACGATTGTTTCATCTATACGGTTTAAGAACTCGGGACGAATGGTTTTACGCAGCATTTCCAGCAACTGATTTTGTGTTTTTTCCAACACGGCAGTCTCATTTGCTTCATTCATATTCTCATAATTCTTTTGAATAATTTGTGAACCTAAATTCGAAGTCATTATAATAATGGTATTCTTAAAATTAACCGTGCGTCCCTTGTTGTCGGTTAATCGTCCATCGTCTAAAACCTGCAACAGCACATTAAAGACATCGGGATGTGCTTTTTCAATCTCGTCGAAAAGCACCACCGAGTATGGCTTGTGCCGAACTGCCTCTGTTAACTGGCCACCTTCGTCGTACCCCACATATCCCGGGGGAGAACCGATCAGACGTGTTACCGAGAATTTCTCCTGGTACTCCGACATATCTATTCTGGTAATCATGTTCTCATCGTTGAATAAGTATTCGGCCAATGCCTTTGCCAGTTCGGTTTTTCCCACGCCGGTTGTTCCCAGAAAAATGAACGAACCAATTGGCCGGTTAGCATCCTGTAATCCTGCACGGCTTCGGCGTACGGCATCTGAAACTGCCACAATGGCCTCATCCTGTCCAATCACGCGATGGTGTAATTCATTTTCCATGTGCAAAAGTTTTTCGCGCTCACTTCGCAGCATTTTTGAGACCGGGATACCGGTCCAGCGCGCAACCACTTCTGCAATATCTTCGGTATCTACTTCTTCTTTAATCAGGTTCTGGCCTTTTTTCAGTTCCTCCAGTTCTTGCTGATACTTTTGAATTTGTTGTTCGGCATCTTTCACTTTTCCGTACCGGAGTTCAGCCACCCTACCATAATCTCCATGTCTTTCTGCCTGATCAGCTTCAAATTTATAGTTTTCAATCTCCTCTTTCTTTTTTTGAATTGCATCAATCATTGATTTTTCGGTTTGCCATCGTGCACGTAACCTTGATTGCTCTTCTTTCAGATTCGAAATCTCTGCACCTAAAAGCTCCAGCTTTTTATGGTCACTTTCACGTTTAATCGCTTCCCGCTCAATTTCAAGTTGTTTTACACGCCGTTCAATTTCATCCAGTTCTTCCGGAACCGAATCAATTTCCAGACGCAATTTTGCTGCCGCTTCATCCATTAAATCAATGGCTTTATCGGGCAAAAAACGATCCGATATATAGCGTTGCGACAACTCTACCGAAGCAATAATCGCATCATCTTTAATCTGAACTTTATGGTGATTTTCATATTTCTCTTTTATCCCACGTAAAATCGAAATGGCACTTAAGGTGTCAGGTTCGTTCACATGAACAAGCTGGAACCGGCGTTCCAGCGCCTTATCTTTTTCAAAATATTTTTGATACTCGCTTAATGTTGTTGCCCCTATTGCCCGCAACTCGCCGCGCGCCAGGGCAGGTTTCAGGATATTTGCAGCATCCATGGCTCCCTCACCTTTGCCGGCACCAACCAAAGTGTGTATTTCATCGATAAATAAAACCACTTCATCATTGGATTGAATCACCTCATTAACCACAGCTTTCAACCGTTCTTCAAATTCTCCCTTGTATTTTGCCCCGGCAATCAGAGCTCCCATATCCAGCGAAAATACCTGTTTCGATTTCAGGTTTTCAGGTACATCTCCACTTACAATGCGGTGTGCCAAACCTTCAGCAATGGCCGTTTTACCTGTACCCGGCTCGCCCAAAAGGATCGGATTATTCTTTGTCCGGCGCGATAATATTTGCAATATTCTGCGAATTTCATCGTCGCGACCAATTACCGGATCAAGTTTCCCACTTCGGGCACGCTCGTTTAAATTAATGGCAAAGCGGTTCAGAGAATTAAACTTGTCTTCAGCTGTCTGGCTGTCAACCTTTGAACCTTTTCGAAGTTCGAGAATAGCAGTTTTCAACTCTTTTTTTGAAATGCCGTTGTCCTTCATCAACCGGCTGGTTGAATCTTTTGTTTCGAGCAAGCCCAGCAAAATATGTTCTACCGAAACATACTGATCATCCATCTCCTGTGCAATCCCAAGTGCCTTCTGAAGAACCTGGTTGGCTCCACTCGAAATGTATTGTTCTCCACCCGAGACTTTTGGATAAGATTCGACTATTTTATCTAAGGCTTGTTGAAAAACAGTGGTGTTAACGCCAAGTTTTTTCAACAAAAATCCAGTCACATTTTCTGCGGCATAAAGAAGCCCATGCATAAGATGCCCGGGTTCAACAGCTTGCTGATTATTTCCTTGTGCAATTTGAAATGCTTGCTGTATAGCTTCCTGCGACTTCAGGGTAAAATTATTCATATTCATGGCTGTGAAATTTTATAATTCAATGAACAGCTGGAAGATTTATGATGTCGAGATCCAGGGTGTCAGCATTATTCGAAGTTACCGCTCTCAATTTTACCAGATCCTGCAGAACGGAACGTTTGATGAACTCTTATTGAAACTTGAAGAATCGGTTGACAGGTAAAATTCCCTCCACCGACCCAGACAATCATTATGCCAGAACATCACTTTTTATTAATACGGTTTTACGACAAGGTCATCCTTAAGCGGCCAGGACTCGTCATTTTTTGTATGCTGGCGGTATTTGCTTTTCTTGGCTATCAGGCAATGAACTTTAAATTGGATGCATCAGCGGAGACGCTGATCCTAGAAACTGACGTAGATCTAAAATACGCACGCCAAATAAATGCCCGCTATGGGGGATATGATTATCTATTGATGACCTATACCCCGAAAGACGATTTGTTCTCTGCTAAGACATTGACAGCACTGAGCCGGTTGCGGGAGGAATTAACGCAGCTGGAAAGGGTTTCGGAA
>JBFEWU010000354.1:0-4926 GCA_041546215.1 Draconibacterium sp.
CATCCCCATCTGTAAAATACCGGGGGATATTTATCAATGATGAGATGTGGAGCCTAAGACCCTGGGCGATGCATACTTTGGCACCGGAAGAGGGAAAGGGAATAGGTCCCACTACGCACCGTAAAATTTTTGAATTACTACTACGGTTAAAAGCCAATATATTATGGCCTGCCATGCATCAGCAAACCAAACCTTTCAATGAGTATAAAGAGAATAAGGTTGTTGCTGATGAATATGGCATTGTAATGGGAGCCTCCCACATTGAACCGATGCTTAGGAATAATATGGGTGGTGCTGAATGGGATATGGAATACCCCGACGAGCCGTGGGATTATGTAAAAAACCGTGAGCATATATACGAATACTGGGAAAAGAGGGTGAAAGAAAATGGTAGGTACGAGAATATGTATACCCTGGGAAAGAGAGGTAAGGATGATGAAGCCGGTTCGGACATCACTATTCCTGTTTTGGAGCAAATTTTCAAAGATCAACGAAATATTCTGAAAAAATGGGTGAATAAGGATGTGAAAAGTATACCACAGGTTTTAATTCCATATACCGAGGTACTGGGATTATACAATAAGGGATTAAAGGTTCCTGATGATATAGTTATCTGTTGGCCGGATGATAATTTTGGGAATATTCGTCAGTTACCCAACAAAAAGGAACAGAAGCGTTCCGGAGGTTCGGGTATTTATTATCATTTTCAATGGCTGAACGGTGCAACTACTGCTTATCCCTGGCTTTACACAACTCCGTTAGCACTTACCTGGATGGAAATGAAAAAGGCCTATGATTACAATGTTAGGGATCTATGGATTGTAAATGTTGGAGATATTAAACCTGCTGAAATTGGTGTCGAATACTTCATGCAGATGGGATGGGATATAAACAAGTTCAGCGATAACAATCCCCGTAAGTTTTTAATAGATTGGGCATCAAGGGATTTTGGAAAGGAATACGCTTCCAGGATTGCTTCTGTGATGGAAAAGCATTATGAATTGGGCTACGCACGCCGTCCGGAAAACATGGTGATGTGGAACGGTCGTGAAAAGAAACATTCCTGGGAATGGTTTAACCTGTTTAATTACAACGATGAGGTACAAAAAAGAATTGATGCGTATGATGTATTGATGGAAGAGGTTGATGCAATTTATGACGCATTGCCGGTGGCAATGAAGGATGCATTTTTCCAAATGGTTGTCTATAACGTAAAAGGAGCGGGATTGCATAACAAGAAAGTTTTGTATGCGCAGAAATCACATGCCTATGGAAAGCAAAACAGATCGAGTGCTGCCCGCTATGCTGCTATGGCGCAGCAGGCCGAAAATGAAATTCATCAGTTAATTCATCATTATAACAGGGAACAGGTTACCGTTGTAGATAAATGGGATCGGATGGCATCACTTCCCGGGCCTTGGGGCGGACAGTGGCAACAATGGGCTATGCCGCCACTGAATTATTCTCCAGGTAATGGAAATCAGAAAATGAAGCTGGCAACTGAAGGCGGAAATGATTCTGTTCTTCCAGGATTCAGCGTTTATAATAAAGATAAACGGTTTATCGACCTTTATAATACTGGGAACGGAGTGTTGTACTGGTCTTCGAGTGTTTCAAATAACTGGATTACCCTTAGTGAAGAGTCGGGTGTTGTCAGTGATGAGAAAAGGATATGGATTACCATTGATTGGGACAAAGTGCCCAAGGGGAAGGATGTGAAAGGAATGGTTACTTTTGACTGGTATTCAACAGCTGCAAGTCAGTGGATGGACTGGGAAACCCTTTCTGAAGAAAAGAGAAAGCAGTATAAAGAGGGTATTGTAAGGAATAGTGGTGAAGGTAGTATCTCTTCTGTGAGTTGTTCTGTTTTTAATCCCGAGAAACCTTCTGTTCAGTCAGTAAAAGGCTTTGTGGAAAGCAATGGTTATATCTCAATGGAAGCAGAGCATTATTCAAGAAAGGTAGATCAGGCAGATGCTTCGTGGTCTGTAATTGAAGGCCTGGGAAGGACCGGCAACTCAATTACGGTATTGCCAACAACCATTCCAAGTATCACTTCCCCGGACGAAATTACCCGTAAATCTCCTTTGCTGGAGTATGATATTTACACCTTTACAGAAGGAGAAGTCAGCATCGATTTCAATTGCATTCCTTCCAACCCAATAAATGCTGATTATGGGTTGCGACTTGCAGTAGCTGTCGATGACGGAGAACCAGTTATTACATCAAATGCCCGGGGACGAAATGTGATGGGTAACCTGATGAAAATAACAACTCGACTGGATGTGGGAAAGGAAGGTCAGCATAAATTAAAAGTGTGGATGGTTGATCCGGCAGTTGTTGTGGATAAGATAATAATAAATACTGGTGGAGTAAAGGATTCATACTTGGGGCCTCCGGAGTCAATACATTATAGAAATTGAAAATTCTCAATTGTATGAACCGGCCAGATGGTGAAATTATGCTGTGATTATGAGTTTGCCTTGTTTAAATTCGATGCAGTTTGTGGTCCTTTGGGGCCTGAATAGGAAGCTTTTATAAATATGATAATAAAATGAAGAAACAGAGATTGCATATTGGTGTTGTTGTTTCAACTCTTTTAATAACAATATCCTTGTTCACGCAGTGTAATACTGAATCCCAGGACAAAGAAAAATTAGAAGAAGGTTTCGTTAATCCATCCATTGAGAATCGGCCTTTGGCTTTGTGGTCGTGGATGAACGCCTATGTGGACCAGACGAAGCTGGTGTATGAACTGGAGGAGATGAAAGACAAAGGTATGCGCGGCGCCGTGATATGGGATATAGGCGCTCTATCTGATCCGGATAAAATAATTCCGGAAGGCCCGGCTTTCCTTGGTGAAAAGTCGTTGGAAAATATATCGTTGGCCCTGAATACAAGTAAGCGTTTAGGGCTTGACCTGGGCATGGTTGCTTCCAGCAGTTGGAATGCAGGGGGTGAATGGATAGACACGGCAGACGCTAGTATGCAATTGCTAAATACCCGCCAAATTATTGAAGGGCCGGCAAGCAAAAAAATAACCATTGGGATACCAAAAGACCGCAGGGGAGAAGTCAAAAACTACCAATTGATTTCGACCATTGCTATTCCTTTCTCCGATACGAAAATGATCGATTATGAAAAAGGTAAAGCGATAAAACTGGATGCATTTACTTCCGAGAATAAATTTATCAATTGGGAAGTACCGGAAGGGAAATGGGAAATCTTGTCTTTCTTTATGGGCAATACCGGTCAAAAACTAACGTGTCCGAGTCCGAACTCCAATGGATTTATGATCGATCATCTGAGCCATCAGGCAACACGGAATCATTTTGATAGTCTTTTAACCCGGCTGGCCTCGATTAACTCGCCCGAAAATCATTTGAAATTCCTGATGCTGGACAGTTATGAAGTATGGCCCATGAAAGACTGGTCGCCGCTTCTTGTTCAGGAATTCAAGGCGCACTATGGTTACGATCCTGTGCCTTTTCTTCCTTTACTTCAGGGGTACAATAGTACGGATAGTATAATGGTTGAGCGTTTTCGTGGCGATTACAGCCGTTTGGTAAGTGATATGATGATTGAAAACCATTTTGCACAGTCGGTTGCCATTGCCAACGAAAATGGAATTGAGATGCTGACAGAAGCTGGCCATGGCGGATATCCACGCGTGGATCCATTAAAGGCCCTTGGAAATTCTCATATTCCCATGGGTGAGTTCTGGAGCAGAAAACGTTTTTGGGTGACCAAAGAGGCCGCCAGTGCAGCGCATATCTACGGGAAAAAATTAGTCGCCTCGGAGTCGCTTACAGGATGGAACAATTGGCAACATGGACCAACCGACTTTAAACAATTGTGTGACATTGCCTTTTGTGAAGGCCTGAACCAGATTGTTTTTCACACTTTCGCTCATAATCCTGAGATAGCTGGCAAACCTGGTTTTGTATATCATGCCGGAGAACATGTGAATGTAAATGCTACCTGGTGGGAAATGGCCAGGCCTTTTATGGATTACCTAAGCCGATGTTCTTACATGCTTCGGCAAGGAAATTTTGTTGGAGATGCCTGTCTTTATTATGGAGACCAGGCTCCAAATCTGGTTCCACCGAAACGGATTGATCCAAATATCACTCCGATTTACGATGAGGATAAGTGTTTCCATTGTGGTAAGCCCAAACCCGTTGATCCTGGCAAACTGCCCGGTTATGACTATGATTATATGAATGCGGATATCATTACCACATTGCTGAAAACTGTAAACGGAAAACTGGTATTGCCTTCCGGTCAGTCGTACAGGGTGATGTTGCTTCCCAGCCGGGAAGATATCTCGCTGGAAGTATTGAGAAGCCTGGAAAAACTGGTATTTGATGGAGCAGTTGTGATCGGTAAACGACCGGTAAGGACAACTTCCTTGAAGAATTACCCGGAATGTGATGCGGAGGTGAAGGCCATTGCCGATAAACTATGGGGGAATTGCGACGGTAAGAAAATTTTATCGAATAATTATGGCAAAGGAACCATTTATTGGGGAAAAACAGTGAAAGAGGTTTTTGAGGAGCTTAATATCTTGCCCGATTTTGAAATTAGAGGAGTTGATAATAGTGACAACCATATTGATTATATTCATCGCCGGACGAAAACAGAGGATATCTATTTTGTATCAAACAGTAATCAGGAAGCAGAGAAGATAACCTGTGTTTTCAGGATTGAAGGCGGCAAGGTTCCTGAAATCTGGGATGCTGAAACCGGATTGATACAAAGGGATGTGGAATATTCAAAAGTGAAGAACGGAATCAGCATAGAGTTTGTAATGGATGCCCTGGCTTCAAGGTTTATTGTGTTCAAAGATAAATCCTCAAAAAAAAATGATGCCGGATTAGATTATAATTTCCAATATGGTTTTCACCATACAAAAGAAGAAGGTGA
>JBFEWU010000063.1:0-16736 GCA_041546215.1 Draconibacterium sp.
ATAAAAGTAAGAACGTATTGTATGTTGCACTTGATGATTTGTTTTTCAGCAGTAACACTTTATATAGCCTTGCCGAGAAGTTTAATCAAACAGGAGGCCAGCTTTTACTTTTGGATGAGGTTCACAAATATCCCAATTGGTCGAGGGAACTCAAACTGATTTATGATGATTTAGATGAACTGCAGGTGATTTTTACTTCCTCGTCGATTTTAGAAATTCATAAGGGAGAATCCGATTTAAGCCGACGTTCGCTAGACTATAAATTAAAAGAATTGTCACTAAGAGAATACCTTTTTTTTAGAGAAGGTATTCAGATGCCTGAATTGACTTTAAATGAAATCATTGATAACCACACTGAAATCGCCTTTGAATTTGTAAAAGAAATAAAGCCCATAAAACATTACAATTCTTATATACAAACAGGAGCCTATCCCTATTTTTCCGGAGACAGAGAAGCATACTACCAACAAATAATGAATACGGTTAACCTTATTATGGACATCGACATTCAAAGTATAGAAGGAGTAGAATACGCTAATATTTCAAAATTTAAACGTTTACTGTATATTTTGGCAAGCAACGTACCTTTTACGCCAAACATAAGTAAACTGGCTGAAAAGATTAACATCAATAGAAATCTCCTGGTTTATGCTCTGCAGATTCTTGAAAGAGCTGAACTAATCCATACATTGAATAAAAATAGTAAGAGCATAAGTATCTTAAGTAAACCTGATAAGATTTGGCTTCACAACACCAATCTTAATTACGTACTTTCGGACAACAGCCCCGATAAAGGCAATATTAGAGAAACCTTTTTCATCCAGCATTTAAGTCCTCACCATCAGTTATCGATACCTGAGAGAGGTGATTTCATGACGGATAAAACATATATTTTTGAAATTGGAGGAAAAAACAAATCTAAGAAACAAATTAGTGGTATACCTCAAGCATTTGTTGTTAAGGACGACATAGAAACAGGGGCAATGAATGTTATTCCTCTGTGGCTGTTCGGCTTTCTTTATTAAATCCATTCCTAGCGCGGATTTGTAATCCGTGCTCCGCGCATAGATTGCAAATCTGCGCCAACTCCGGGATCAGATTCTTTTGCCGAAGCTGTATTAAAAATGCCATTCTCTCCTTTATTCGTATCGAAGTGCCTCAACAGGATTTCGCGTAGCCGTTTTCCAGCTTTGAAATGAAACAGTCAGCAAAGCAATTCCCAATGCCAGCACTCCTGCAATGGCAAAAATCCACCAACTCAGAGAAATTTTATAGGCAAAATTCTCGAGCCATTTATGCATGGCAAACCAGGCAACCGGACAGGCAATAACAAAAGCCAGGCTTACCCACTTCACAAAGTCGCGGTTTAACATCAATAAAATTTCATCAACACGTGCTCCATTCACTTTTCTAATGCCAATTTCCTTAATCCGGTTTTTAGTAACGATCAGAGCCATGGCAAATAATCCAATGGAGCAAATAAACAATGCTACCAGGGTAAAAACCGAAAGCAAACGGGCTTGTAACAGCTCTGCTTTATACACCTTCTCATACATGACATCAACATGTTCATACTGAAAGGGATAATCGGGAAACATCTGGGTCCACACCTTATTCATATCAGCCAAAGCCTCTTGCTGCATACCGGGTTGAAATGCCACCACAAAGTTTATCAGCCAGTCTCTGTCGCGCTTAAACAATACCAGCGGATCTACCTCCTTCTTTAAGCTTGAGAGGTGAAAATCTTTTACCACCCCAATTATTTTTCCTTTGGGGATAGTTATACCTGCTTCCGGAACCGAAAACAGCAACTGAAAAGATTTGCCAATTGCTTCCGAGGCTTTCGTACAATTCAGGCGCCTCATAGCAGCTTCGTTAATAATGTATTCGCCTAAACCTTCGTTATCTATGTTACTTTTTGAAAAATTTTCACCTTCAATAAATTGCAAATTAAAAACATCGGCAAAAGCATAATCACATGGAAATACACCAATATTTTGGGTATCGTCATCTCCTGGCTCATAGCCTTCCATTTCAAATGGGAACATGTCGTTTGCCTCACCACCTGGAGGTTCAAACATTGCCGACACTTCTTTTATGCTGTTGTATCGTTGCAGCTCTTGTTTAAAAACTCCAAACTGCTGTTGAAGGCTGGCGTGTACTTTCTCAAAAACAAGTATGTTTTCTTGTTGTACGCCCAAACTGCTCTTTAAAGCATAACTGGTTTGGCGTGAGATAACAATTACCGCAATAATAAGTGCTATGGAAAATGCAAATTGAAACACAACTAAACCACGGCTCATCCTTCCTCTTCCAAGGCCCTTCGCAGTATTTGTGTTCTGTTTATTTCCTTTGAATGCCACATTATTTAGCACAGAAAGCCATCCAAAAAACAAGCAAAAAATGCCAAATACCAGTACAATTACAGCAAGAAAAACAAAGCTGTTCTGCAGCAAATCCAATCCATAATTTTTTATAATTAGCAAGTTAAGAGGAGTGGCAATCATGCCTGTTAACAAAAAAGTGGCCGCTAAAATCATTATCGCCTCGATTAGGAAATAAAGGATAATCGATCGTTTTGATGAACCCAATAATTTTGTGACAAACAAATACCTGGCACTAAATGACAACATCCCCATATTCAGATTGGCATAATTGCCTATGGAAATTACCAGTAAAATTATTGCAGCTATGGCAAGCACATAAATATTTCGGATTGAACCATTGCTTTCAATTTCACGGAACTTATGCGAATGCAAATGAATATCTCCGATTTTTTGCAGATGAACCTCCGTGTTAAATTCATCCTTACTTTGTTCAAACTGTTCTGCCAGGTAATTTTCAATTCGGGCTTCGACTACATTATTCATATCACCTTCGGCTAATACCAGGTAACACCAGGCCCAACCTGAGGCAAATTTATCTTGTACGGGAGTGGCTACAAAATCAGGATGAAAGTGGCTATTTTCAGGGAAATCAGCCATTACACCCTTAACGGTAAAACTTTGTTCCTCTCCATAATACTGGCCTGAAGGCAAAACCAGGATTTTTCCCACAGGATTTTCTGTTCCAAAAACCTTTTCTGCAAAACTTTTGGTCAATACGATGGATGCCGGGTACTCCAAAGCACTTTGTTTATCTCCCACCAAAAGTCCGGCATCAAAAACCTTAAAAAAGGTACTGTCAACTTCAAATCCCTGGCCGACACCATAGTGTTGTTGCTTGTAACGCATTAATCCGTCCCGTACCGGACGCATTCGAACAAACTCCTCCACCCCGGTAACTGCTTCCGGAAAATCTTCCACTACTTTAATGCTGGTCAATCGGGCGAAATGCCTGCCAAACATAAAATCAGGATCGGTTATGGTATACCGATAAATCCGGCCTGCTTTTTCGTGGTAATTATCGTAGGATAACTCATTCTTCAGGAAAAGGGATATAAACACAATCCCGGCTAGAGCCAGGCTAAGCCCAACAACTTTAACCAGGTTTAGAAATGGGTGTTTCAACAGGTTTCTAACAACAACTTTCAAAATCATATAATTCGGGTTACTCAGACCTTATTCGTCTTTCAGGAATCTCGGTTCCCATTAAAATTAAAAAGTCCGAAAAAATTTAATATTTAATCCTTAATAAAATTCATATCTTTCAACCACAGCATAAAGCTTTCCTGCCAGGAAGCAACACTATGTCCGCTGCCCATGCCGGAATCAAATCCGTGTCTGCCCTTCGCATAGATATGCAGTTCCGCCGGGACTTTTCTTTCCAATAAAGCACTGTATAATTTTATACATTTATCGGCAGGAGTAACATCATCCTCTGCTCCATTTATCAGGAACATTGGAGGAACACTTTGCCTGTGCTTTACCGCGTGGTATATTGCATTGTTTATTCCGGGATAAATGGGGCAAACGAAATTTGGTGCTGTACTTTCAGTAAAATGGGCATAGCGGGGAAGAACACTTTCAAATATATCCAGTGCCGCATAAAGCGCAAGTGCGCCACCCGCAGAATAACCGGCAATACCAATTTTGTTTTTATCGATGTTGTACTTCCCGGCCTGCATGCGCAAGGTATGAATCGCCTGTTTTGCATCGGCATAAACTTCAGGATTATACACTTCCCGTTCAAGTAAAAAGTTCTCCGCATCGTCGTTATAGGTTCTGTACTTTAAGACCAGTGAAGTTACCCCTCGCTCAGCAAGCCAGAGTGCAAAATCAATACCTTCGCGATCGAACCAAATATCGCGAAAACCTCCTCCCGGGCATATGACAAGCCCTACCCCATTGGCCATATCCTTTTTTGCTTTAACCAGGGTATACGTTGGTTCCGATACCTGGCTAAAAACCCGGTTCTTTTTAGAAAGCGCAGTAGGCTTAACTTTATTCTCGCGTACCTTTTCCTGCTTATATTTCACAGGATTGTTTGGAATACCATTTTCCCAAAGCGGAAGTTCTTTCCCTTTTTGTGCCAGAACAACCAAGCTTATTGAAAACAAAAACAATGTGACGAATGCCTTTGGAAATTTTCTCATCTGTATATAATCAATTTAATATTCTGTATTTCGACGTATAACAACACGCAGTATTTTCAATTCTGCTAATGGCCGACGGAACTCGTCCCGATACTTCGGGACTCGTTGCATAAAACATCATTTTACAGTTTTACCAAAACTACCATCATTCTGTTAAATATCCATCCATTAAATGTATAATCCGCTTGCCGTATTTTGCATTTTCTTCTGAGTGAGTAACCTGGATAATGGTCATTCCTTCTTCATTCAGTTTTTTTAAAAGTTCCATAATCGTTTGTCCCTGTTCGCTATGAAGGTTACCTGTTGGTTCATCGGCCAGCAGTAGCTTTGGGCTGCCAACAATTGCGCGGGCAATGGCAACCAATTGCTGTTGTCCTCCGGAAAGCTGGCTGGGAAACAAATCTTTTTTAGCCACAATATTAAAACGATCAAGCATATCGGCAACCAAAGCTTTGCGTTCTTTACTTTTTACTCCACGATAAATTAGTGGTGTTTCAATGTTTTCATAGACATTCATTTCCTCAATTAAATGAAAAGCCTGAAAAATAAAACCAATGTGACTTCGGTGGTACTGCACTTTTTGTTTCTCTTTTAACTTATTGGCAGGCTGATTTAGAAACAAATACTCTCCTTCACTTGATTCATCAAGAAAACCAATAATATTGAGCAGGGTAGATTTTCCGGCTCCACTGGGTCCCATTACGGATACAAATTCGCCTTGTTCTATATTCAAATTCACTCCCTTTAAAACAAAGGTCCGTTGAAATTTTGCGTCGTAGTATTTGTCAATGTTTTGTAGTTGTATCATGATATAAAGTTTTTATTTATGGTTCTTTTCTTCTGGTCAATTTTCTGTTTTCACCTCTAGATCATATAAAGGGAATCACTTTGTATCCCATTGAGTATTCTTTTCCACCGATCTTAAGCCCCTTTAGGATTTGGAGTAAACCTTATTCATATCTCAAACTTTCAACTGGATTCCGGGTTGCTGCACGCCAGCTTTGCCAGCTCACAGTTAACAAGGCAAATCCCAATGCCAGTATGCCGGCCAGCGCAAAGATCCACCAGCTTAACCCGGTTTTGTAGGCGAAATTTTCGAGCCATTTATTCATGGCGTACCAGGCAATCGGACAGGCTATGACATAAGCTATGGTTACCCATTTTATAAAGTCGCGGTTTAGCATGGCAAGAATTTCTGAAATCCGGGCACCGTTTACTTTGCGAATGCCAATTTCTTTGGTGCGTTGCTGCGAAATAAATAATGACAGAGCGCTTATTCCAATCATACTAATTAAAATGCCAATGCCCGAAAAGGCAAAGAGAATCCGGCTTAAAATTGTTTCAGCTTTATATTGTTGTGCTATCTTTTCATCGATAAAAAAGTATGAGAATTCCTGGTTTGGATAGTGTATTTGCCACGTGTTTTTCAGAGCTTCCATCCCTGCATGTATACTTCCGTTGTTTAATCGAACATGAACAAAACGGGCACGGTTTTTCGATTCATCCAGCCAAAAAGCAAAGTCTCCAATTGCTTCGTGAGCCGAAGTAAAATCAAAATCTTCAGCCACTCCAATATAGTTTACTCTTGTTTGATCTGGCTCCAAAGGTTGGGTTTGCTGATAGGCATTTAAGGCCTCCATGCTACCGTGTTTTTCCATTAGCCGTTTGTACAAATGATTGTTTACCACCATTCCTCTTACCGTATCGGCCGAAGGAATTATCCAGTTTTTCACAAGCTTAATATTCATTGTTTTCAGGTAGTTATAATTGGCAAATACAAATTCTGCAGTGCCATCAATCCCAAATCCTTCCAAAGAAAAACCCTGTGCCGGGTAACCAAAATGATGGACCGTCATTCCCACCGAAACAACCTGGCTTTGCTTTTCCAGTTCCTGAGCAAAAACTGCCGGATCAGGCGATTCTTCCATTAAGTCTTTTAGATGAATAACAACCACATTATCTTTATCAAAACCCATTGGTTTGTTCAGAACAAAGTCAATTTGTTTGTTCACCAAAAATGTTCCCGACATTAAAACAATTACAATGGCAACCTGCACCACCAACAAAGATTTTAATACATAACTACCCGAGTAATTATTTCTTTCAGCAAGAATATCTATTGTTGAATTTCGTCCCAGTAGAAATACCGAAACAAATATTGCTGTTAATCCCAAACAGATGGTCAGTACTAACAGTATACTCAAATAAACCACCGGTTCGCCATAATATATACGAAACTCAATATCAAAAAATCCATTGATTAATGGCTTCACTCCTTCTATCGCAAGAAAAGAAAGTACTATGGCTATCAAACAGAAAATAAAAACTTCGGACAGGATCTGACGCATTAGCTGAATGTTATTTGCTCCAATGGATCTTTTTAAGCCTAGTTCTTTCGAACGTTTTATCAATTTAGCAATGGTGAGATTTATGAAATTAAGTAAAGAAAGCATCAGAATTACAAATGAAATCACAACAAACAAACCAATATTGATTTTGCTTACACTCTCTTGTAATTCAAAACGACAATCCGATTTTAAATGAATATCCTTAACAGGGGTTAAAGAAAAATCGTATTCTTTCGGACCTCGGGTTTGTTTAACAACACTTGAATCCCAAAACGCTTTTACTTTATCAGCAACCTGCTCAGGAGATGCATTATTCTGAAGTTTAAAGTAGTTGTATGTCCACTGTATTTTTCGCTCGGGTAAACTTTCAAAACGTTCCTGCAAATTACCATTTTGAGATAGCAGTAACTCATATTTAAAATGGGTTTTATCCTGCGTATTTTTCACAATACCACAAATCTCGTATTCTCCCAGTTCTCGCACATATTGCAGTTCATTAATTCCAATGGTTTGTCCAATTGGATTTACACCATCAAAATGTTTCTTTGCAAAATTTTCCGAAATAAAAACGGTATTTGGTTTTGCAATATCCGACAAATCTCCCATCACCGACTTTACTTCAAACATTTTGATAAAGTCTTCATCAACCGACATAATATTTTTCTGCTGAAGCATCATGTCGCCAATTTTTATATCCCCCACATCGCAATGGGTAAACTGGGTGGCCATTTCAATTTCAGGAATTGTTGCCGATGCTGTATGGATTACTCCAAGGCTTCTGGCCCAGATATCATGCTGCCCATTGGGTACAGAAGTAACCCGGTAAATATTTCTATGGCCGGCAAAATGTTTATCGAAACTTTTTTCGTTTGCCACATAAATGAACAGGATTAGAAATGAACTTATTCCAATTACAAGCCCTAAGACATTAATGCCCGAAAAAGCCTTGTCTTTCATTAACCGACGCATGATTATTTTTAAGTTGTAAAGTATCATAATGGTGATTTATAAGCGTTATTTTTTTGATCGTTCCCTCTTCTTTTCATCCCTAAATCCTCTTAGGAGACTTTGTCGTATCTCCGGCTGGCATATTTTTTTCATCAATATGTTCTACTTCATATTCATTCCATTCAATCTTTCCACTCATCTAAGCCCCTTCAGGGATTTGGGGTAGAGGGGAGAATAAAACCTTATTCATATCTTAAACTTTTTACAGGATTAAGGATGGCTGCACGCCAGCTTTGCCAGCTTATGGTTAACAACGCAATTCCCAAAGTCAGCAAACCTGCCAGTAGAAATATCCACCAGCTTAAGCCGGTTTTGTAGGCAAAATTTTCAAGCCACTTATGCATGGCGTAATATGCAATTGGGCAGGCTATTAAAAATGCAATAGCTACCCATTTTATGAAGTCTTTGTTTAACAGGGTAAGTATTTCAAAAATTTGAGCACCATTTACTTTGCGGATGCCGACTTCTTTAACGCGTTTAAGACATTTATCCACCGAGAGGGCAAACAAACCCATCATCGACAAGAAAATACTGATTAAGCAGCATGATCCAACCAACTCAATAAAAAGTTCATTTTCGGCATGCATAAACTGATAACGCACTTCCACGTTTTCAATGTTTGGTGGTTCATCCGGAATCAACCTATCCCAGGCAGTTCCTATGAAAGCTTCAACTTCACTTTCTTTTCCTTCCATGGCTCTTACCAAAATATGTGGTCCATTTTCGTTAAACGTAATATATGCCGGTTCGATTACTTTTTTAAGATTTGAAAAATGAAAATCCTTAACGATCCCAATGATTATTGTTTTCTCGTTTCCAGGCATAGGGTGACCAACAAGTTCACGGTTTGGGAATAAATTGGCAAGCGACTTATTAATCAGGCATTTTCGTTTATCAACTTCCGGATTCCCCGAAAAATTTTCACCTTCGAGGATTTTGATTCCACAAGTTTTAATATAATTGGCATCGCCGGTAAAACCACAAGGATAGTAGGTTTTATCTAATCCATCTTCTTGATAATGAAAAATCACGATCCAGTGTTCGAGTAAAGGGGAGGCTGTTGTTAAGGAAAGATCAGCAATGTACGGATTTGCTGCAAGTTCCTCTTTAAAAACCTCTGTTCTATCTTTATAAGCGCGTGGGATTCTTACCTCAAGCACTTTTTTGTTGAGTCCAATTTCTTTGTCGTTGATAAATTGTATCTGTTTGATAACTACAGAAGAACAAATAACCAATACAATCATTGCTGCCAGTTGAACCACGCTCATAAAAGACATGCGGCGCTTTGATTTTTGTGCATTGCCTTTAATCCTGGCAGTGGATAGCTGTGTTTGCACATTTACATAAGCAAACAAATAGGTAATCCCGATAATCATTGCCAGAAACAATAAAAATACAAGCCCACTTTTGGAATGAATAAAAGTATGAGCAGTAATGTCTGTGGTAAGAAGTTGATTAAAAAAGGGTAGTAATAATTTCATAAGCCCCAGGGCAATAAAAATTGAAATGGCTAACATACCGATCGCTTCATTCATAAAACTTTTTACCAGATCTTTGTTGGAAGCCCCCTGAATGCGGCTGATAGTATATCTATTACTATTATCGTTTAGACGATTCCTTATGAGATTGATGTAATTAAAGAATGCTGTACCAATTATCATCAGTGCAATAACAAGAGCAATCCTTATATCCGCTTTATCACGCGATGCTTCAAAGCGTGCACTTCGGATTGGACTAAAATATGCATCCTTCATTGATTGCAGATAATACTGGTTTGGAGAACCATCGTTTATGGAAGGGATCTCAGCCTTTAAGCGCTCAAATTCACTTTCCATTTTTTGTTTACTATTTTGAGAATCCAGTTTTAAATAACATCTGCTGTCTTCCCCGTCAAAGCGTGTAACCATGTCGAAACTAATTTGTGTGCTTCCCATCGGTTTTTCAAAAACACCGCTAATGATATACTCTTTCTCCGCCTTTCCAGAACCGGTTTTTATTGATTCGCCAATGGGCAATGTTTCCCCAAAATACTTTAAAGCTAATTCTTTCGAAATAGCAATGTCTCTATCCGTTCTTAGCACATTCTGGGGATTGTTGCTGATGAGCTTATAGTTGAAAAAATCGAAAAAATTTGCAGATGCGCTCAGTATTATTAGATTGTCGAAATAAGAATTCCGGTTAACCACAATGCGTTTACTGCTTTTGTACCAAAGACGGCAAAAACTTTCAACCTCAGCGAAATTTTCCTGCATATATTCCGCCGATCCTTCACGACAATGCATCATTCTTGAACCGGAACCTACTTCAGAATCAAAAGGATCACCAGACTGTAAAGCAAAAGTTCTTTTTTTATCGCGATTAAAACTGTCGGAGTTCAGCTCTCTCTGAACAAACAAAGCAATCAGAAAAAAGCACGCCATGCCAACGGCCATGCTTAATATGATTACCGAGGTGTTTAACTTGTTTTTATTTAGCCCTCTAATTAGCTGTCTGAATTGGTTCATCCTTTTTAAATTTTAAATCTTGGGGATTTCAATAATTATTCAATGTATTCATACCTTAAAGCTTCAACAGGATTTTGCGTTGCTGCACGCCAGCTGGTGGACTCATGATCGTTTCATTCTGTTAAACTGATGTAACTTTCACTATAACAGAATTTCTCCCATTTCCCTCTTCACTTCTTCGGTAATGATTTGTCCGTCGAACAAATTCACAATACGGTGTGCAAATTCTGAGTCGTGTAAGGAGTGAGTTACCATTACAATGGTTGTTCCTTCCCGGTTAAGCTCGGTAAGCAGGTTCATTACTTCCAGCCCGTTTTTTGAATCAAGGTTTCCGGTAGGCTCATCGGCAAGAATTAATTTTGGATTCGCTACCACAGCCCTGGCAATGGCTACACGTTGTTGCTGGCCGCCTGACAGTTGCTGAGGGAAGTGCTTTTTGCGGTGGCTGATTTTCATCCGCTCCAGAACTCTTTCAACCATTTCCTTTCGCTCACGATTTTTTAGCTTTAAATAAATTAAAGGAAGTTCAACGTTTTCATACACATTCAATTCATCAATCAGGTTGAAACTCTGGAAAACAAATCCTATGTTTCCTTTCCTTAAAAGTGTGCGATTGCGTTCCTTTAGCTGCCCTACTTCTTCATCATCAAAATAATACTCACCACCCGATGGATTATCAAGCAATCCGATAATATTCAGCAGGGTTGACTTTCCACAGCCCGACGGCCCCATAATGGCTACAAACTCACCTTTTTCAATATGTAGATTCACTTTGTTCAGCGCACTGGTTTCTATCTCTTCCGTGCGAAATATTTTTGTAAGGTCTAATGTTTTTATCATGATATTTATTATTTTGTTCTAATTAAATTTTCCATTTTGAATTGATATCGGGAGAAGATTTACTTGAATACAATTTTATCGTTGACTCCGAACAAATCGTAGCTCGAAGAGATAACCTTTTCTCCCACTTTTAATCCTTCCAGTATTTCATAGTACTGCGGATTCTTTTTGCCTATACGGATACTGCGTTTCTCGGCTTCGTCACCCTTTTCGTTGAGTACGTATATCCACTGGCCACCGGTACTTTGAAAAAAACCACCAATGGGAACCAATAAGGCTTTTTCAGGTTGACCTAACTCCAGTTTGGTATGATAGGTTTGACCTGTGCGGATATTTTGAGGTTTAGCTCCTTTAAAAACCATATCAATTTCAAACTGTCCGTCACGTACTTCGGGATATACTTTTTTCACAAGCAGTGAGTAATTGTTCCCGTTTCGCTCTAAACTGGAGTTTAATCCACGGCGTACCCTATCTATATAATGTTCATCAAGCAAGGCCTTTATTTTAAAATCAGTAAGGATATTTACCATCCCTATTCGCTGACCCCGGGAGATGGATTCTCCGATTTCGGCGTTCAATAAACCAAGCTGACCATCGACCGGAGCTTTTACGTTCAGGTTTTCAAGCCTGCCCTGAGCCATGGTCAAATTAACACGCATATTGGTCAGACTTTCATCCATATTTGCCTTTTGGTTGGCTCTGAAGATGGAGTCTTGCTCAAATTTTAAATAGGTCAGCTCTTTTTGTTTCAACGACAATTCATAATCTTCTTTAGCCTGCAAATACTGCTCCCGGGCAATTAAATCATCGTTAAACAAAACTTCGTATTGTTTGTATTTGCGTTTAGCTTGTTTTACCTGCAAGTCTATTTGTAACTTGGAATGTCGATTGGCTATTTGTTGCTGTTCAATTATAATCTGTGTATTTCGCAATTCATTGGAGTGGTAAGCCATCTGAGATTCAATATTCATTATTGTGGTATTCAGATCGTTATTTTTCAGTTTCAGGATTACATCGCCTTTGGCTACCATTTCGCCTTCCTCAATGTAAATTTCTTCTATCTTTCCGCCTTCTTCCACGTCGAGGTAAATGGTTGTAATGGGTTCAACCCGGCCAATGGCGGTAATGTAGTCGTTAAAATCGCCTGCGATTACCGTACTTATGGTAAGCTTGTCTTTATCCGTTCTGAATGTTGAGGTATAATCACCAAAAACAACCTTGTACAGGAGGAAAACAAAAGCTAATCCGGCAATAATCCAGATCAGGTGCTTTCGTTTTAATCCTTTCTTCTTTTCGATTACTTTGTCCATTCCCATATTATGCTTCTTTTCTTTTTTGTTATTTTTATTTTCTAATTTTTCCAAAACCTATGTCCCCGATAAAACTCCAGGGTTTTCATTTTTATCTCCCACTGTGTACGCGAGCGAAGCACCTGACTTTCTGTACTTGCCAGTCTGTTTTTGGCGATGTAATAGTCGTTTATATCAATTAAGCCCTGCTCAAATCTTTTTTCAGCTGCTTTGAATGCCAATTCATCCACTTCGTTCCTTTTAACATATTGATTGTATTCTTTATATAAGGCTTCCAGATCGGTCAGATTACTCACCATTTCGAAAAACATTCGTTGTCGTTCATCATCCATCTTAGTTTTCGCCCGTTCGATTTCCAACTTTGCTTTTTTCACATTTGATCGTCCTGCCCAACGATTAAAAATCGGGATACTTAGCGAAGCTCCGAGATACTGATTCCTGTTATTTTTAAACTGCGTTCCAAAAGCAATGGTATTTCCATCCTGATCGGTATTCGTATCATAAAAACCGGTATTTATCAAACCCCTTGCAGATATTGTTGGATACAGTGCCGAACGATCTAAAGCCAATCCCATTTTACTTAGCTCCAAACTCGCTTCAATGGATTGGTAGTAAGGCGACCATGATGTAAACTGATCAAAAAGTTTTTCTGGCTCATTCTCATGTTCATTGTACACCATGGAAGATTTGTCAATCAATTCAATGTCGCCGCCCGAAACGAAATTCATGAGTTGTTTAAGTTGAAGTTTTGCCGTGGTCAATGCATTCTCAAATTGAATTTTGTATAATTCCTCCCGCTCAAGGTTAGCACGCATTTCAAGTAAATCGGTTTTGGCTTTTATTCCCACTTCAACCTTTTTCTCTGTTGTTTTCAAACTTAGCTTCGAAGCTTCCACCTGTTCTTTGGCAATTCCAAGCATTCCATTGTAATATACCACATCGTAAAATGCCGTCATTACTGTAAAAGCCAAATCGTCGGTGGCATTCATTCGCTTATATTCCGATGCCTGCCTTCTGAATTTTTGATATTTTACATTGTTTTGAAGGCGGAATCCATCGAATAAAGTCATTGATGATGCTAAGTTATAGGAGTTATTAAAAAATTCGGTGGTAACGTAATCGTTGGTATTCGGGTCAATGGAACGACCAAAATTTAATCCTGCATTTGTAGATGCGCTTACACCGGGGAGCATTAAACGTTTAGACTGTTTTTCATCTTCCAACGTAAGTTTTTCCTCAATTTCGTATTCTTTTAAATTGATGTTGTTTTCAATGGCATAGGAAATACACTGGTTTAGTGTCCAACTCTGCTGTGCCAAAACAGGAAAGGAATTATAAATGGAAATAATAATAAGGAGTATAAAACCTTTATTCAACATATTCAGATTTTTAGTTGGAACTTGTTATGCCAAAACAATACCACTTAACTAAACACTTGATATACTGCATATTAGACACAGGCAAAACGAAATTGTGTTAAAATTATTTACAGATTTTTGTAAAATTATTTTACACTTCTTTGGAACTGAAATCGAAAGAGCATACATTTGAAGGACCAATTAGATACAATTAAAACGGTAATTTTGAACGACAACTTTACCACAGGGAAAGGCAATCAGAAATTTTCATTCTACTTTTTATTTCGTATTGTGCCTCCTGATTTCTAAGATAAAGTTTCATAGCGAACGACAGAAAATTTTTATTCATGATTGATGCCAACATATTAATAGTAGACGACAATAAAAGCATTATCAGCACACTGGAAATTTTGCTGGGACCGGAATTTGATCAGGTCAAAGGAATCAGCAATCCCAATCGTATCCCGGAAGAATTGCACAAGGAAGATTACAACCTGGTTATCCTCGACATGAACTTCCAGGCAGGAATTAACACGGGAAACGAGGGAATTTATTGGTTAAATGAGATCCGAAAAAGCCATCCGGACATTTCGGTGGTACTCATTACTGCCTACAGTGAAGTAGAACTTGCTGTAAAAGCCTTGAAACAAGGTGCAACTGATTTTGTTCCCAAACCCTGGGATAACAGTAAATTACTGGCAACCATAAAAGCAGCCGTTCAACTTAATTTTTCGAAAACGGAAGTTAAAAAGTTAAAGCAAAGTGAAGCACGGCTAAAAGAGGAACTTAATCGCGACCAGAAATACATTATTGGCTCTTCTCCGCGATTGATGAAAGTAATGAAAATGGTTAGAAAGGTTGCTAAAACCAATGCCACCATTTTGATTACAGGAGAAAACGGGACCGGAAAAGAATTGATTGCACGAGAAATTCACCGTCTGTCGCAACGAAGTCACGAAATAATGGTAAGTGTCGATATGGGGGCCATTAGTGAAACCCTTTTTGAAAGCGAACTGTTTGGCCATGTGAAGGGTGCTTTTACCGATGCCCGTGAAAACCGTGCCGGTAAATTTGAAACAGCTCATAAGGGAACGCTTTTCCTCGATGAAATTGGCAATCTATCCTTTCATTTGCAGGCAAAACTTCTGGCTGCCATTCAAAATCGCGAGTTTATGCGCCTGGGTTCCGACAAAACAATTCCGGTAGATATTCGCTTGATTTGTGCCACCAACAAAAAATTGGAGCAAATGGTAAGCGATGGATTATTCAGGGAAGACCTTTTATATCGGATAAATACCATTCAAATTGAAGTACCGCCTCTTCGCGATCGCGGAAACGACATTATTGTCCTTGCCGACTTCTTTCTGAAAAAATTTGCAAATAAATACGAAAAACACGGATTAAAAATTAACCAGGCCGCGCAGGAAAAACTATTAAATTATCCCTGGCCCGGTAATATCAGAGAACTTCAGCACACCATTGAAAAAGCCGTTATATTAAGCGATGCAAATGTTTTAAAACCTGAAGATTTTTTCTTCAGACAAATTCTATCGGCTAAATTTGATGATGAACACCTGACCATTGATCAGATGGAAAAAAGGATGATCCTGTCAGCCATTGAGAAAAATGCCGGTAATATGAGTCTGACAGCGGATAAATTGGGAATCACGCGACAAACTCTTTATAACAAAATAAAAAAATACGGTTTATGATCAGCAAAAATCTATATGTCCAAATTATCCTGAGGATTTTATTGTTGGTTGCAGCCGCACTGCTCTTCGGATGGACATTGTTTGAACAGCACGCCTACATTCTGTCCGTTATTCCCGCTATTGCCTTGCTGGCTATTACCATTAATCTTATTTATTACCTCAACCGAATCAATCGTCGAATTCATTATTTCTTCGAGGCCATTAAGAACGAAGATTCTACACTCACTTTTCCCAACAATATCAAAAACAAAGTGATAAATGATTTGAATGCCAGCTTGCTGAGCGTAAACAAACAAATTCAGCAGATACATTTGAAGAACCGACAGCAAGAGCAATATTTTCAAGCGCTTTTGGAACATGCCGCAACAGGTATGTTCACCTATAACAAAAAGGGATTTATCTTACATTCCAATAACCTGGCCAAACAGCTTTTTGGGGTTGAAGTACTTACTCACATTAATCAACTTGAACGTATCGACAAAAAACTTTTTCAAACCGCAAAAGATATCCAATCATCCCAGCAACGATTAATTACACTGCACAAGGGAAATGAGGTAATTCAGCTGTTGATTAAATCGAACTCTTTTACTTCCGGGACTGAAGAACTGATGCTGCTTTCGGTACACGATATTAAAAACCAACTGGATGAAAAAGAGCTGGAATCATGGCGCAAACTAATTCGCGTGATGATGCATGAAATTATGAATTCCATTACTCCCATTACCTCTCTGTCTGAAAGTCTGGCCTCCTATTATTACGCTGATGGGAAATTAAAATCGCCCGATGAAATAAACGAAAAAACCATTTCAACAACGATTCGTGGATTAGAAGTTATTCGGGAACAGGGAAAAGGCTTAATTTCATTTGTAGATTCGTACAGGAAACTAACGCGACTGCCCAAACCTGAAAAGAAAATATTTCCGGTAAAAAACCTTATAGATAATATCAGCATTCTTTCCAGATCGTTTGAAAAGGATAAAAGGATAGAAATAGTTTGTAGCGTGGAACCTGAAAAGCTGGAGATTTTAGCCGATGAAAAACAAATTTCGCAGGTGTTGATCAATCTTGTAAAAAATGCTTACCAGGCAAACATCAATAATCCCAAAACCAGAATCAAGGTTA
>JBFEWU010000567.1:0-2093 GCA_041546215.1 Draconibacterium sp.
AGAAATTGATTAATTATTATTGATTATTGATTAATGGCTTGGTCAATAAATTCTGATATTCTAACATTCTGACATTCTGATATTCAGAAGTCCAGCAATCCGAATATCCGAAAATCCAGATATCCTGTATACTGAACACTGCTTCTTTGCTCTTTGCTCTTTGCTCTTTGCTCTTTGCTCTTTGCTCTTTGTTCTTTCTTCAATCCAATTAATTGCAGGATTTTAATTTAAAAAATAACGAAATTACAATCACATGGACAAACTGGATATTATCATATTTATTCTTTATGGTGTAATAATAATTGCCGTTGGGAACTGGTTAGCGCGTTCGAAGGGAAAAGAACGAAATAGTGCCGATTACTTTTTTGCCAACAAATCCCTACCCTGGTTTCTGGTGGGCAGTTCAATTATTGCGGCAAATATTTCTGCCGAACAATTTATTGGTATGTCGGGATCAGGATTTGCAATTGGATTGGGAATTGCAACCTACGAATGGATTGCCGCCCTGATATTAATAGTAGTGGCCAAATATTTCCTTCCGGTTTTTGTGGAAAAGAAGATATTTACCATGCCACAGTTTTTAGCCCTTCGTTACGACAATCGCATAAAAACCATTTTGGCTATTTTTTGGCTTAGCCTTTTTGTATTTGTAAACCTCACCTCAATTCTGTACCTGGGAGCACTTACGCTTAAGTCGATATTCGGCATAAAGCTCATTTACGGAATTATAGGCCTGGCTGTATTTTCACTGCTTTATACCATCGTAAACGGGCTAAAAGCCATTGCAAGTACCGATATTATCCAGGTTTTATTTTTATTGGTTGGAGGGCTGATTACAACCTGGTTTGCAGTTGACCATGCCGGAGGGAACTCCGGAGTGCTTCATGGCTTTGAAACCATGTTTGCTGAAATACCGGAAAAATTTCACATGATTATCAAGAAATCGGATCCCAACTATTTTTACCTCCCGGGAATACGGGCAATTATAGGTGGTATCTGGATTGCAGGTATTTATTACTTTGGCGCGAACCAATATATTATTCAAAAGGCATTTGGTGCCAAAAGTTTACGGGAAGCACAAAAGGGGATGATGTTTGCAAGTTACCTGAAGCTCATTTTACCTTTTGTTGTTGTAATTCCCGGCATTGTGGCTTTTGCCTTATCGGCCGATATCGCAAAACCCGATGAAGCCTATCCATGGATCCTGGAGAATATTGTTCCGGCGGGTATTAAAGGGCTAATTTTTGCGGCCTTAATAGCTGCTATCGTCTCTTCTTTCAGTGCGATTATCAACAGCACTTCTACCATTTTCACAATGGATCTATACCAACCTTACATCAACAAAAATGCTTCTGAAAAAAGGTTGGTTGCTGTGGGCAGAGTGTCTGGAATAGTAGCAATGGCCATTGCTGTAGTTGTAGCTCCCTTGCTGGGCAGCATCGACCAGGCATTTCAATTTATTCAGGAATATACCGGGATGATCAGCCCTGGAGTTACAGCCATTTTTATTCTCGGAATGTTTTGGAAAAAAACTAGTTCAACGGCTGCCCTATGGGGAACTATATTGTCTATACCCGTCTCTGCTGCCATTAAATTTATAATTCCGGGAATGCCTTTCCTCGACCAAATGATGGTTTCATTCTTACTAATTTCTGTAATCATTGTGATTATCTCCTTGTTGGATAAAAGTAAAATGGGAAATAAAGGCCTGGAAATATCCCGCAAAATATTCAGAACCGATAAAACTTTTAATGTATTGGCAATTATCATAATCCTTATATTTTCAGCTATCTATATTATTTTCTGGTAAAATTTAACATCAAAAATTATGAAACACGCTTAATCATCCCACGTAAAGGATGATTACTGACAAATTTTTCATCATATTAAAATTGTTTGTTTTCTATGACATAAGATGCACCAAAGGCGTCGCTACGCGGGAACTCGTTTCATTTAAAAAAAATCTTTAATTAAAATCATATGAATTCAAAAGTCGTTCAAACCGTATTTTTACTTGCTTTTGTTTTATTGGGTTGCACCAAGCAACCCGGCACCAATCCCATTGAAGTAGCCGGTGTAGACTCTCCTGTTAT
>JBFEWU010000281.1:0-6138 GCA_041546215.1 Draconibacterium sp.
TATATAATAAACAGATTTATAGATATTTAAATAAAACATATTCAGATGAAACGAGCATGAGAAGGGAAAAATATTTTATGGTGTTCACACAAAAGATGATGAATATCCGTCAGCTGACGGATTTGCGAGTTCCATAGGCCATAAAAAATACATAAACCTTTCTATATGTTAAGCGATGAAAAACAAGATTTTAAACTAATTATATACGAATGAAAAATGATGAAAGACTATGTGTGAAAGATGCGATGAATTTATCCGGAAGAATATTTAATAAGGAAAGACACATTCAATCAAGTTGTTTGAAAAATTGAGTTGTATGTGCCACACTAAAAAATACGATCGAGAATCTAAATCTTAATACCTATTAAAATGAAAAACTTATTTAATGCAATTGCTCTTGCATTTTTATTTGTCTGTATGGTTCAGAATATAAGTGCACAATCAAAAAAGCCTAACGTCATATTCATTTTAGCCGACGATTTTGGCTATGGAAGTGTAAATTGTTATGGTGCAGATAAAAGCCTTTTACGTACACCATATATTGACAACCTGGCCGAAGCAGGAATGCGTTTTACACATGCACATACTCCGGCTTCTATATGTTCTCCAACTCGTTATGGCTTTTTGACCGGCCGTTATCCATGGCGATCTTCCATGAAATTTGGTGTAGTTAATCCGGATGGGGCTTTATTACCAAATCCTGAAAGGATCACGATTGCGGATATATTAAAAGAGAAGGGATACAATACCGCAGCAATTGGCAAATGGCATTTGGGGTATGGAAATAAACAACATTGCGAATTTACTGATAAATTAACTCCGGGGCCACTCGATTTGGGATTTGATTATCATTTTGCAGTACCACAGAATCATGGTGATTATTGGGGTGTGTATGTGGAGAATGATGAGATTTATGGTTTAAGGAGTAAAAATGCTCATCCGTATTCACGAACATATTACGGTAAACCATATAAAGGATTTGATGCACCACAGCGAGTAAATAGAGATGTGATGGATGATCTCACAAACAAATCGGTTGAATGGTTGAAACAGCAATCAGCCGATACTCCTTTCTTTTTATATTTTGCAGCGGTGGCAGTACATCGGCCAATTACTCCTTCAGCGTATATGAGAGG
This sequence comes from Draconibacterium sp., assembly GCA_041546215.1. Taxonomy (GTDB): domain Bacteria; phylum Bacteroidota; class Bacteroidia; order Bacteroidales; family Prolixibacteraceae; genus Draconibacterium. Next base: position 1,137 of record JBFEWU010000281.1, read on the forward strand.
GGTGAGTAATTGTGGCCCTTATGGCGATTTTATTCAGGATGTGGATTTATCAGTTGGAAGAATTATTGAGGTATTGAAGTATTTGAATCTTTATGAAAATACAATTATTATTTTTTCAAGCGACAACGGTGGAGTGATACCGGAGAACAAACCTGAAGATGAGGAAAGCCAGGCCATTGAATATGGTTTGAAAATAAATGGTAACCTGAAAGGGAGAAAACATACAATTTGGGAAGGAGGAACAAATGTCCCTTTTATAGTGACGTGGCCAGGGAAAGTGGAGAAGGGATCTGTTTCGGAAGATTTAGTTAATCTAACCGATATCTTTGCGACAGTTTCTGAAATAACAGGCGATGGACTGCCCAAAAATAAAGATGTAGCTCCAGACAGCTTTAGTTTTCTTCCTTCGTTGCTGAAAAAGGAAAATACAAATCCACGTATTTCGATGGTCACTGCCGATGCGAAAGGCATGCACGCCGTGCGTAAAGGCAATTGGAAATATATTGACAATACTCCGCCTGAAGGTTTTCCTGAAAATAAGATGAATCAATTTAAAAACGAAAAACCACAATTGTATAACTTAGTCGACGATCCAGGCGAAAGAAATAACTTATACGATAAATATCCGGAGAAGGCCAGGGAATTATTGGAAGAATTGAACAATATTCGAACTGTTTCAGCAACCAGATAGATTGTTTTTTTCAGTCTGACTGTTTCTATTATCATGTACGTTAAGCTGAATGGCCATTTTTTCAAATGTCGAACTATATGAAAGTTGAAGGGAAGTGTGTTGTTTTTATGAGGAATAGTCACGAACTGCATACAAATGATAATAAAGCTTTGTATGAACAATTGCGTTCTCAAATGTCAGGTATGGGAGTTGAGCTATTTTTGATAGGTTATCAAAATTCATGGACACCTCCTTTACGTTACGATTTTAGGTTTGCGGATTGTGTCAATGCCGTTAGGCATGATACATATACGACAGTAAATAAATACCATAACGAAAGGACAACCTTTTTTCAGAAAATGTGCTGGCAGGTATGGAAATATCATCAGGAGACATTTGCAGCGAATGGAATTGAATATATTCCAACTATTGCTCCATCCAATAATCCGAAAATTAACAGTTCAGGAAGTAACAACTGGGTTGTGGAGAAGGATGCAGAATGGTTTTCTGCCAATTGTAATGTGGCCAGAAATGTTGCAGGCGAGCACAAATTAATTCTTGTTGATTCGTTCAACGATTGGAACAGAGAAACGCAACTTGAGCCGGCTAATAGTTACGGCGAAGATTACTTAAGCATACTAAAGCAGGAGTTTAAAATAAATTAGCATTACATAAGTTTAGTTTAATTATTAAATCTTATGCGTTAGTTGAGAAAATTTAAATGTAAAAGAATGAAACGTCTACCTTTTGTTTACTTGAGCGCTCTTTTGTTATTTACTGCTTGTGTAACAGATAGTAAAAAACAAAATGAGCCAGAAATTAGGGACAACACAAAATACGTTAACACATTTATCGGAACTGGTGGGCATGGGCACGTATTTCCCGGGGCAACAATACCTTATGGAATGGTGCAACTTAGTCCTGATACACGTACATTGGGCTGGGATGCCTGTGGTGGTTACCATTATACCGATAATTCAATCATAGGCTTCAGTCATACCCACCTTAGCGGAACCGGTATCAGCGATTTGGGCGATTTCCTTTTTATGCCTTTTTCCGGTACTCCAAAAGTGGTTCCCGGAACGCCTGAAAACCCTGATGATGGTTATCGTTCACGATTCAGTCATGACAGTGAAAAGACAGAGCCTGGATACTATACCGTAAAATTGGAAGATTATAATATTCAGGCTGAGTTAACGGCAAGCACGCGTGCAGGATTTCATCGTTATACTTTTGGCGACAATGAACAAACCGGAATTATTATTGATTTGGCACATACCATCTACCCCGATAAAAATCCCAATCATGAATTCCGGATTATTAGTGATACCGAAATTGCCGGTTACAAAGGTTCAGGAGGTTGGGCAGAGGAACAGCACACATGGTTTCATGCTAAATTCAATAAGCCTTTTACGTGTGTTTTTTACGATAATGGAAAAGAACTTGAACCCGCGAAAACCGCGAAATCGAAACATCTTGTTGCGGTTCTTACTTTCGATACAAAAGACGAAAAAGAAATTTTTGCAAAAGTTGGAATATCGCATGTGGATTATAACGGTGCTTTAAACAACCTGGAATCAGAAATAAAGGATTGGGATTTTGAAGCAGTAAAGGAATCAGCAAGTCAGCTTTGGGGCAGGGAATTAAATCAAATTCAAACGCAGGGTGGAAGCGATGATGAAAAAACGATTTTTTACACTGCGTTGTATCACACCGCTATAAGTCCTTATACGTTTAGCGATTTTGATGGTCGCTATCGGGGAATGGACCAGAAAATTCATCAGGCAAATGGAAAAACAATCTACACGGTATTCTCACTTTGGGATACATTTCGGGGTAATCATCCATTAAAAACAATAGTAGATCCCAGGCGTGACAATGAATTTATAAATTCTCTGCTTACAAAATACGACCAGGGAGGTGTTTTACCCATGTGGGAACTGGTAGCCAATTATACAGGCTGTATGATTGGCTATCATTCTATACCGGTAATTGTTGATGCCTATTTTAAGGGAATCAGAGATTATGACATTAACAAAGCGTATCAGGCAATGGTTGAAGCAGCTACTTACAATACGGAAGGTATTTTATTTCCTTCGGAAGGAGTTCAGAATAAACTCATGCCAAAGGCAAAATTGTATAACCATGAACGCGGTTATGTCCCGGCAGATATTGAAATCCAGTCGGTTTCAAAAGCCTTGGAATACGCCTATAACGACTGGTGTATAGCACAAATGGCAAAGGAGTTGGGTGAAACCGAAGATTATAACCGTTTCATGGAACGCTCGAGGCGATACGCCGTATATTACGACAAGGAAACCGGATTTATGCGTGGAAAAAATGAAGATGGAAAGTGGAGGGAACCATTTGATCCCCGCTACTCGAAACATCGAAAAGATGATTATACAGAAGGAAATGCTTTTCAATGGTCGTGGTTTGTCCCTCATGATGTTCAGGGTTTAGTTGATTTGGTTGGTGGGCAAGAGCAGTTTATTGCTAATCTGGATACCCTTTTTTCAACCAGTTCTGAATTAACGGGAGAAGAAGTTTCAAGCGATATTACTGGTTTAATTGGGCAATATGCACATGGGAATGAGCCGAGTCATCACATTTCACACCTGTATAATTTTGTGGGACAAGCATGGAAAACACAAGAACTGACCAACCAAATTATGAGTGAGTTGTATTTCAATAATCCCAATGGATTGGCAGGAAATGAAGACTGTGGACAAATGTCGGCATGGTATGTTTTAAATGCAATGGGTTTTTATTCTTTTATTCCTGGAGAGCCGGTTTATTCTGTTGGACGACCCATATTTGACAAGGTTGAAGTTTTTCTTCAGAATGGAAAAAAATTCACAATTATTGCAAAAAATAATAGTTCTGAGAATTTGTATTTGCAATCAGCCCGTCTAAATGGGGAAATGCTCAGAAAAGCTTCTTTTTCTCATTCCGACATTTTAGAAGGCGGAACACTTGAGTTTGAAATGGGAGCTATTCCAAATACTGGTTTATTCAACTAAACGATCGGATAAAATGAAAACACTAACATTTATAATAATCTTAATCACGGGTTCGACCTTTGCCGCAACAGCTCAAAATAAACATGGCAAAATAACAAAGTATCCGAGTTACAGAGGCTTGTTAATGGCTGGTTATCAGGGCTGGTTCCGGGCTCCCGGGGATGGTTCCGGAAGAGGTTGGGGACATTATGGGCGAGGTGATAAATTTGATGAGGAAAACAATACCATTGATTTTTGGCCCGAAGTTTCGGATTATGAAAAAACTTATAAAACCAGTTTTAAGCACTCCAATGGAATGGCCGCTGAGGTTTTTAGTTCGGTAGATAAAAGTACCACTGAACTTCACTTTAAATGGATGAAAGAATACGGGATTGACGGCGTGTTTATGCAACGCTTTTTTGGGGTTGCAAGAGGTTACAAAAATACCGATAAACCACAAGACATAATTTTGCGCAATGCATTGGAAGCTGCCAAAACAAACGGACGCGCCATTGGCGTAATGTACGATTTGTCGGGATTAAGAGCTGAGGGTGAAGATTGTTCTGCAGTGATTGAAGACTGGAAAATGTTGGTTGACAAACTTAAAGTTACCAACCAGGGAGATGATCAAAGCTATATCTATCACAATGGCAAACCATTGGTAACTATTTGGGGTGTTGGTTTTCCCGATCGCCCTTACGATATTCGTAAGATTGGTGTGAATCGTTTAATCGATTTTCTTAAAAACGATGCGTTTTATGGAGGTTGTTCTGTGATGTTGGGTGTGCCAACCTATTTCCGCGATTTGGATAAAGATTGTGTGCATGATCCTTATTTACACGAATTAATTGAATCGGTTGACATTGTTTTACCCTGGATGGTACAGCGTTTTACTCCCTATTTACAAAAGCCAGTTGATCATCAGCGCGACCATATTATTGCCGACATAAAATGGTGCAAAGAACATGGGGTGGATTATGCTCCAATTGCTTATCCTGGTTTTAGCTGGCGAAACCTTTCGTTAGGTAAGCCCGAGCTTTCGCGCTATACAGCATATTCTGCAATTCCACGTTTAGGTGGGCACTTTTTTTGGGATCAAATAACGACAATGATTAGCTCTGGAGCAGAAATGATATATGTGGCCATGTTTGATGAAATTGACGAAGGAACAGCTATATTTAAAGTTTCCGATAATCCTCCCAATAGCGATAAAGCACACTTTGTGGATAACGATGGAATGCCATCTGATCATTATTTGTGGTTAAGCGGTCAAGGAGCGAAAATGCTTCGTGGAGAAATCCCTCTGAGTTTTGATATGCCGGATAGAAAA